>JALOOB010000527.1 GCA_025454635.1 Anaerolineae bacterium | reverse complement strand
CCGGTTCCCGTGCAAGGCGCGTCCGTGCATGCCAGGGTCTGCGACCGCGCCGGGCCGGGGGGCGCTCGCGCTCACGCGCCCCTGCGTGTTGCCTTCCGCCTCCCAAACGGCGTCGGCACCCGGGGTTGTAAAACTTTCGCGGCTCAATGGCTGGCCTGCACGCTCCCCTACCGACGCTTCGCCAACACCCTCGCGGGTGGCTGCGCGCGGCTCGGGGCCAGTGTGGATCGCTACTCCTTCACCGCAGGGGACTTCCACCCCCTACTCCTTGCCGGTCTCCCGGCGCACTCAGGATTCTTTGCAAGCGGTGCTCGGGAGATGTGGCTGGGCGTGGCGCTGTGTTCCGGAAAGGCGGGCCGGGGAGGCGGTCATCCGCCTCGATGGTCCATCGCCAATCGTGAAAACCAGTCCATCAATCGCGCTGACCACCCTCACACGCAGGACCTGACCGCTGTGACTGATACGGACAGGTGAGTGTCCCTCAGGACAACGCAGACTGCCTATGCCGCGATTTCGACGTAGTCCACTTGGCTCGACGGCGCCGGGATCGGCAATCCGTCTTCTCGCAGACCCTCGACGTGAAAGGCGATGGCTTCCCGGATCTCCGCCTCGACCTCCGCGACGGTGGCGCCGGTGGCGACACAGCCGGGCAGATCCGGAACGTAAGCCGAATAGTTGCCCTCGGCCTTATCAATCACGATCGCGTAGCGCATGATTACGGGATGCAGGAAACCCGTGCTGTCTGCGCCATTCGCGAAGGCGCAGAGGCGCTCGAGGCGTTCGTGGAGCTGCTCCGCCGGTGGCGGCCGGTGCAAAACCTCCCCCGTCACGTTCGAACCGACGTGAATCCGCTCATCAGCGAGAGTCTGCACCCGTCCGGCGGCATCCTCGGAAAGCGTGGCGTCAGTCAGGAGTCGATGAAGCCGAAGTACCAGGTCTGGCGTTAACGGATCGCGTTGACGTTCGCGGATGAATGCCATCGCCTGGTAGTTGTTGAAGATCATCCGCTCGCTCTTGTTTGCCGGAGATCGCCCGAAGCGGATCATGTCGAGAGCCGCCGCTCGGGTTGTCGAGGCGCCTTCGAGCTGACTCGAGGTAATGGATTCCTCGACCAGGCTGCTGACGAGGAAGCGCTCGCGGGGCCCGGGCTTGGTCACCTCCTCCGGCATCGCGATGCGGCCAGCCGCCCTGCTGTCGATGATGTGAAGGGCTTCGTGCATTCCCGGCGTCAGCACGTAGTGAAACGGCGTGCCGCGGGTGTCGGTCAATGGCAGTGGCCTGGCCCCGGCATGCCGCGCGATCTTCATCCTGAGCCACCATTGCTCGTGGTCCAGTCCATCCGGCGGATCGCGATGCCGAACCTCGTCGAAGTGCAGATACCGGCCGTCGTTGGTCGTCGCCGCCACCAGCAAGATCTTGTGCAGCGACTTGGGGTACCGATCAACGAGGCCTGGGAAGGGAGGGGGAGGCCGTGGATTCTTCATTCTGACGTATCAATTCTCTTGGAATTGATACGAACAAAGCAGGCCCAACGCCAAGCTATCAATTTTCGAAAAACTGATAACGCAAACCCGCAGGCAAGCGTGGGCTCTTTGGAACTGGCTCGAGGCTTTGCCGGGTGGGGTGACCCCACCCGAGGCGGATCATCCGCCCCGCCCGCCTACGCCTACAGGGTTCCGCAGTAGTAGCTCGGCAGCCCGGCGATCAGGCACGCCTGCCGGCACCCGCCGTTCGGGAACAGACGTTGCAGCGCCTCCACGCCGCAGCTGCCGTCGTGCGCGAGCTGCTGCCCGAGCGCACGGACGGTTGCCTGGGGCGAGGGCGGAACCAGCGCGTGCGTGTAGTACTCGCGCAGGAACCGGATCACGGCCCAGTGGCATTCGTGCAGCTCAAGTCCGTCGTCCTCGGCCAGACCGCGCGCCACCTCCTCGTCCCAGGCCCAGAAATCGGCCATGAACCCCATGTCGTTGAGGGCGATGCTGCGCCCCCGCATCTGAACGAACACCATCCCCGCTCTCCTCGCTCGTCGTTGTTGTGGGTCGGACGCCCGCGCCAGGGCAACCGCCGCGCGGCACCTCGTCACCGCCCCTCGTCGAAGCCTCATCCGGTCAGTGACAATTCGCAATCGGGGACCCCGGCCGCGACGCCGGATGATTGCGCCAGATCAATATCTCTCCGAACTGCGCAGAGGAATCGGCCCGCCGCGGCTCCCCGTTCGCAGCCGACCTGGCCGAACGGACGCAGGCGCGGTCTGCCGGCGCGCCCGCGTGTATTCTTGAGCGCGCTCCACCCCGACGCCTTCTGTTCCCAACCCCTGCGGACCGCCATGGCAGATCACGAGGATTTCCGGGCACTTCTCGGCCAGTTCGACCGCCAGCACGCCGGCAAGGCGAAGCGCGCGCCGCAGGTCGGCGACCTCGTCCACGGCACCGTCGCGTCCATTGGCCGCGACCACGTCTACGTGAGCCTCGGCATCAAGTCGGACGCCGTCATCGACGTGGCGGACGTGAAGGACGCCGA
>JALOOB010000246.1 GCA_025454635.1 Anaerolineae bacterium | reverse complement strand
AGGCGCGCGCCATGCCCCACATCGCCTCGGTGCGTGTGCGTCGCACGGCAATTCGGTCACCGAGCGCCACTGCGGAGCGATACCAGCTGATCGCTTCGCTGTAGGCTGCTCGGCCCGCGCGTCTCAAGGGCGGGGGCAACGGCGTCGGGCTGACGCGCTCGCCTGTCGACTCGCTGAGCTGCAATGCGTGCGCGAGGCGCATGTGGCCCACAGCGGTGATGAACGGCGACTCCATGCGCTCGCCCAGCGCGATACCTTCGCGCGCGAGCGCGTGCGCGCGTTCGCTCTCGCCCATGAAGGCTTCCACCAGGGAGAGCAGGAGCACTGTTTCGCGGTGGCCGCGCGGCGGTCCCGCGTACCCCTCCGGCGCGGCGCGCGCCGCGCGGCCCTCGGCCTCGGCCAGCGCCATCAGCGCCTGCCGCGCCTGTCCGAGTTTCCCCGTCCGCAGCTTGACGCGCGCGCTCAGCGTGTCGTCTGTGGGCCGCTCGTTGCGGAGCATTTCGGCCTCGCCGCGCAGCGCCTCCGCCTCTTCCGGCTTGCCGAGGTTGAGCTTGTTCTCGGCCATCAGGTCGAGCAGCCGGGCGCGCGCCTCTCGGTCGGGCGTGCCGTCCGAGAGGCGCAGGGCCTCCTGCAGCAGATTCTCGGCCTGGCTGGGGCGGACCGTGTCGAGGTAGACGGATGCCTGTCCGCGCAGCGCGCGGCTGATCCCGGCCGCATCGTCCCGAGCGCGCCACGACTTCTCCGCCTGCGCGTACCAGGCCAAGGCGCGGTCGTAGAGGTTGCGCAGCCGGAAAATGTCGCCGAGAAGCGCCTGCAGCCGGGGCCGCGCGGCGAGCGCGTGGGGCGGGAGCGCGTCGATCCAGTCCGCCAGCCGGTTCAGCCGCCCTGCCCGCACCGCGTCATCGCCGATGACTTCGATCGCGTCCGCCGCTTCCTCGTAAGCGTGGGCAGCCAGCCAGTGAGTGATCGCCTCGTCGCCGTCGCTGCGATTCTGGAAGTAGGCGGCCGCGCGGCGGTGCCGGTCGCGCAGCCCCGCGGGATCGCCGGCCCACTGGGCCAGCAGGAAATCGTGGAACAAGTGGTGATAGCGGAAGCGCTCTTCGAGCGCGCCTTCCTCTCCCAAGCTGACGACGAACAGGTCGAGACGGCCCAGTTCCTTGAGGGTGTCGGCGCTTGCGCGTGCCGCTGTCGCCCCACGGGTGGCGTCGCACGCGGCGGGGGTGAGTTCGCGCAGCACCGCCGTGTCGCGCAGGAACGCGGCGATCTCCGGGGGTTGCCGGTCAAGCAGTTCGCGTGCCAGATACTCGAACAGCGTTGCGGAGGAGCGGACGCCGCCGGCAAGCAGGTCGAACACGCTTTGCGCCCCGCCGCTGCGCTTGAGCGCGGCCGCGCTCGCTTGCCCGGCCAGTTGCAGCGCGATCGGCCACCCCTCCGTCTTGTCGTACAGCAGCAGCAGTTCGTCGGGCGCGAGGTTCATGCCGTAGGCTTCGCGGAACAACTCCGCGGCCTCGTCGAGCCGGAACGCGAGGTCGGCGCGGCCGATTTCCAGCGTCTCCCCGCGTGCGCGCCATGTCGGCAGGCTCGCAAACATGGGCGGCTGTCGGGTGGAGAGGATCGCGTGCAGGTCAGGCGGGAGGAATGCGACGAGCCGCTCAACGAGCGCGGTGACTTCCGTCGAGGCGTTGACAATATGATAGTCGTCGAGCACGAGCAAGGCGGGCGCGTCGAGAGAGAGCGCAAGCGCGTTGATGAGTGCGTCGATCACCTGAGCGGGCTGCACCGCGCCGCCGTTGCTGAGTTCGCCGAGCAGCGCGAGGGGCGCTTCGGGCAGATCGGGCAGCCGGATTCGGATCGCCGCGATGAGGTAGGTGAGGAACTGCTGCGGGTCGCGGTCAGACTCGTCCAGCGTCAGCCAGAAGAGGTGGGTGACGTCGTCCTTTAGGGCCGCCAGCGCGGTCGTCTTGCCGTAGCCGGTGCCCGCCTGGACGACCGTGAGCCGCGCGTCGAGCGCGTCGCGCAACCGCGCGGTGAGCTGCGGTCGCGGCAGCACGCGTCGATGGGGTCTCGGCGGGGTGAGTCGGGTGCGCAGGAGCAAGTCTTCGCGGAGCATGGGTTGAGGGAAGTATACGTCGCGCGCGGACGGGAGACAAACCGCTGTGGTCTTGCCTGACCGGCCTTATCGGTCTCTCACCCCTCCCCCAACCGCTCCGCCAGCGCGGCAAACCGCGCGGCATCCCACTGCTCGCCGCTCCCAAGCGGCCACTCTCCGCGCAGCGCGCTGCGCCAGGGCGCGGGGATGCCACTCAGCCCGTATGCCGCGCCGGCCAGCGCGCCAACGACTGCGCCAGCCGTGTCAGCATCGTTGCCCAGGTTCACGACCTGCGCCACCGCATCCTCGAACGAGCGTGTCGTTAGCAGGCCCCACACGGCGCTCTCCACCGTGTGGCGCACCCAACCCGTGTTCGGGAGTTCGTTGCGCGCCTTCCTTGGCGCGGCCTCAATCACCGCGCGCAGGGTGGAGGGCGGGGCGCATGCTTCCAGCGCGGCCGCAACTGCCTGCCGCGGCTCGTGACCAGCCAGGAGGAAGAAGATCGCGGCGTTCACGAACTCACACGCGGACAGGCATTCGTGGTGCGCGTGCGTCACGTCGCTCTGCAGCCGGCTGTCGCGCAGCAAGGCCGGGAGGTCGTTGCGGTGCGCAAGGGCGACCGGCCAGCAGCGCATCACTGAGCCGTTGCCCGCGGAGTGCGGATGAGCCTGATGCGCCGCGGCCGACGCGGTCTGCCATGCGCAGCCGAGCGAAATCTCGCGCAGCACGGTCGCGGTGTGGATTCCGATGTCGGGTGGCCGGGTTTCGTACCAGCGCACAAAATGCCGCGCAAGGTTGTCCGCGTCGAGAGGCTTGGCTTCGAGCAGGCTGTCGGCCAGCGCGAGGGCCATTTCCGTATCGTCTGTAAAGGCGCCGGCCGGAAGACGGCCAGGCGTCATCGCGCGGACGAGCCGGGCAGGCGGCACTGGCGGCTTGAATTCGAGGGGCATGCCGAGCGCGTCGCCAATCGCCGCGCCGACAGCGACCCCGCGGAGGCGGTCATGGAGGTCGGGCGCGACCTGGCGGGCAGGGGGACGAGTCGTCATGGTCAGGTTCGCTCCGATGGGATTTGGAAAGAACTCGCCCATTGTACACCGCGCGGCGCGCAGTTGAAAATGCGGCGCTAAGGCGTTACACTGAGCGCGGCCCGAACTTTCGTCGCGGATCCCCCGGCATGACCGAAACCGACCTGCCTGCTGCGCGCTCCGCTGTCGCGCCGGAGACGCTGAAGGCGCACCTGGTCTACGAACTCTCGCAGGCCGCCGGCATCCGCGCGGGAGGCTGGCAGCAAGACGCGCTCGCCGCAGCGCTGCGCCGCCCGCTGGATGCGGTCGCGCGCCTGCTCAGCGACGTCGACGCGGCCGTCGGCCGAGACGGCATCGCGATCGCATTCGGCGGCCTGCTCGAACGCTTCGCGAGCGACGCGCGCGTTATCGGCGGGGAGAGCCTGCCCGCGAGCGGCCCCCTGATCCTTGCCTCAAATCACCCCGGCGCCTACGACACCTTTCTCATCAGCGCAGCGCTCGGCCGCCGCGATCTGCGCATCATCACGAGCACCGTGCCGCTCTACCGCGTCCTGCCCAACTTTTACCCGCACGTGATCGAAGTCGGGGATGGCCCGGAGGGAGGGATGCGGTCCATCCGGGAGAGCGCGCGGCACCTGCGCAATGGCGGGAGCCTGTTGATCTTCCCCAGCGGCCTCGTCGACCCCGACCCCGACGTTCTCCCCGGCGCGCACGACGCGCTGGCAACGTGGCGCGAGGGCATTGAGGCGATCCTTAACCTTGCGCCGCGCGCGGCGGTCGTCAACGTCATTGCGAGCAGCGTGCTTTCTCCGCGCTGGATCAACAGCCCCCTGCTCAAGCTTCAGCGCGTCGACTGGCAGCGGCGCAAGCTGGCCGAGATGCTCCAGGTCATCCAGCATATGGTCTGGCCGAACACCGAGAAGATGCGCCCGCGCGTCAGCTTCGCCGCGCCGGTCAGCGGGGAGGACCTCCAGTGTGAGGCGGGCTCGCCGCGAGTGCTGCCGCTGCTGATCGACCGCGCGCAGACGCTTCTGGCCGAGCACATGGCGCGGCGTTGAGGCGCGACGCAGCTACGCCGAGCGATGCCACCGCAGGGGCTTTGTCTTTTCGCGCACGACGCTCCCCTGCGCCTCCAGGTCCAGCTGCACCGTCTTGGCCCACCAACTCGATTTCTGTCCGCCGGGAAAGAGTTCTTCCGGCAGGTGCGGAACGACCGCGTCGAACATCTCCTGCTGGGTCAGCCCCGGCGCCTCGGCGGGCAGCGCGGCAAGCAGCGCCTTCTTCATCGCCTCGTATTTCGCCCGGTTCACCCGGTGCTCGCGGCCCGGCGCGTTCGCGTTCCGCACCACTACCGTGTCGTCGTTCATACGCCCCTCCCATCGCGTCCAGCGGGCAGTCCGTTCGCCTGCCCCCGCAACCGGCCCTCACTGCCCACGTATACTCTACCGAAGTTTCCTCACAAGACCGAATAAATCGGCGGCCGCTTGCGTTGTATACGCAGATTCGGATAACAGCAGCATGAACCATGTCCAGCCCATCCTTGAAGCCGACCTGCTTGACCGCAGCCGGCGGGGCGACCAGGCAGCGTATGGCGAACTTGTGAAGCGCTACTACCGGCTGTTGGTCACCGTGGCCGCGCGGACGGGTGTGGCCGGCGACGCGGCGCAGGATGTGGCGCAGGAAGCCTTCCTGCGCGCGTGGCAGCAGCTTCCCGGCTTCAGGCCGCAGGGCGATCACAGCTTTCGGGCTTGGCTCTGCCGCATCTGCCACAACCTCGCAGTGGACGCGCTGCGCCGGGGCCGACCGGAAGGCGAGTTGGACGAGAGCCTGAGTGGCGGACGGTGGGGCAACCCGGCCGACGCCCACTTGCGCAATGAGGAAGCCGCGGAGATCCGGGCGCTGGTCGATCAACTGCCGGAAGCATGTCGGATCGTGCTGGTGCTGCGCGAGTATGAGGGACTATCGTACGGCGAAATCGCTCACGCGCTGAATATCCCGCCGGGCACGGTGATGTCGCGGCTGAACTATGCCCGGACTGCGCTGCGCAAGACGCTGGCTGCGCGGGCCGGCGCGCCGACAAGGTCGGCGGACTTTGCAGCCGTGAGGTGACTCATGGAAGATGAGATTCGGGGGCTGCTGCCCCGCTACTATGACGGCGAGTTGACGGAGGAAGCGGCGCGACGGGTGGAGCTTCACCTGCCCGGCTGCGCAGCGTGCCGCGCGGAACTCCACGAGCTCCGGTTGCTCTCGGCCGCTCTGGCGCCCGCGGCGGAGCCGCCCATGGCTGCCGAGACTGACGCCTTCTGGCAGGCGCTCCAGCTAAAGCTCGCCGATCCCACGCTTGGCCCGCAGCGAGCAGGCATTCCGTGGGGCGCATGGCTGCCCGGGTTGCTCCTGTTGGGGTTGTGCGGACTGTTCGGGTTGTTGCTATGGGCCGCGCCGCTGCTCCGGCTGGTCGGCTTCACACTCGAG
>JALOOB010000245.1 GCA_025454635.1 Anaerolineae bacterium | reverse complement strand
CGGACCTTGTCGCTCAGCGCCCACATCTTCGCCTTGCGCAGATCCTGCCGCACGGAGAGGAGCAGCTCGACAAACGGCGCGATGGACTGCCCGTCGCCCTTCGGCGCTTCCAGCCGCAGCCCCAGCACGTCGATCATATTGCGGAAGGTTTCCTGCGCCCGTTGGAACGGCTCGCCGCCCACGCCGGCGTCGCGCGCGGCGTTGATCGCGCGCACCGTGTCGAAGATCGCGGCTAACCCGCCCGCGGTGTTGAAGTCGTTGTCCATCGCAGCTTCGAACGCGGCCCGGCCCGCCTCCACCTGTTTGCGGAGCGTCTCGACGGCCAAGCCCTCGGTCAGCTGCCCCGCCGAGGGCCGCGTGGCCGATAACAGCCGCTCCAACGCGCGCCCAGCATCTGCGATGACGTCGTCATTGAAGATGAGCGGCTTGCGATAGCCGCTGTTGGCGATGACCAGCCGCAGCATGTCTGAGTTGTGCTCCGCGAGGAAGTCGTCGATAGTGACGAGGTTGCCCAGGCTCTTGGACATCTTCTCGCCCTTGAGTTGGAGCATCCCGTTGTGCAGCCAGTAGCGCGCGAACGGCTTGCCCGTGTACGACTCGGTCTGCGCGATCTCGTTCTCGTGGTGCGGGAAGATCAGGTCGTTGCCGCCGCCGTGAATGTCGATCTGCTCGCCCAGATAGGCCATGCTCATCGCGGAGCACTCGATGTGCCAGCCGGGCCGGCCCTCGCCCCACGGGCTGGGCCACTTGGGCTCACCCGGCTTCGCCGCCTTCCACAGCGCAAAGTCGCCCTCTCCGATTTTCGCGTCGCTCGCCTGCACGCGGGTGCCGGAGACCGCCTCTTCCAGCCTGCGTCGCGAGAGCTTGCCGTAGTCCTCGTCCGCATGGACGCGGAACCACACGTCGCCACCCTCGGTGGCGTAGGCGTAGCCCTTGTCGATAAGGCCCTGGATCAGCTCGATGATCTCGGGGATCGTCTGCGAGACGCGCGGGAACGCGCCCGGCGTTCGCACGTTGAGCGCCTCCAGTTGCTGCTGGTAACGCGCCGCATACCGGTGCGCCAGGTCCGCCGGGTCCTCACCGCTCTTCGCCGCCCGCGCGATGATCTTGTCGTCCACGTCGGTGAAGTTCATGACGTGCCGCACCTCGTATCCCTTGTATTCGAGATAGCGGCGGATGAAGTCGAATACGATGGACGACATCGCGTGTCCCACATGCGCGTCCGAATAGACAGTCGGCCCGCAGACGTACATGCGGACCTTGCCCGGCTCGAGGGTCTCAAACGGCTCGACGGCGCGCGTCAGGGTGTTGTATACGACCAGCGACATGCTTTAACTGCTCCATAGAAATGCGAATACTACGTTGCGGCTAAACAGGATTTACAGGATTGTCCAGGATTACAGGATGGCAAGAATGTGCCGGAATCCTGTAAATCCTGCCCAATCCTGCTAATCCTGTTAGGATCCCTGCGTCTTGTCCGCGGCGCCCCTTGCAGCCGCCACGACCAGACCGACGGCAACCTCCACGGGCACCCGTTCAGTGTTGACGACCAGATCGTACAGCAGCGGGTCGAGCCAACGCACGTTGTGGTAGCGCGCCAGGTAATCCTTGCGCGCCTCGTCATGCGCCCGGATCGACCGCCGCGCGTCCGCTTCCTTCAGGTTGTGCCAGCGCATCGCGTTGGCGATGCGATATTCCAGTGGCGCCACAAAGAGGACATGACACGTTGCAGGCGCGCCGCGCAGCAGCGCCTGGCTGCCCTGGCCGAGCACCAGCGAATCGCGCTCGCCTGCCAGCCGCCGGATCACATCGCCGATGCCGCGCGCGGCTTCCTCCAGGCCCACCGTCCCCGATGAAGTGGACGGCGCGAAGACGCCGAGCAACGGATTCGAGGACGCGCCGGCTGGTTTCGCTGCTCCGAGCCCGTCCAGGATTTCGCCAGCGACGGTCCGCTGCCCCTCGTACATGAGCCGCTGCAGCGCCTCGGGTTTGATCCCCGCCTTGAGCGCGGTCGCGCGGACCCGCTCGCGGTCGATCACCGCGAGCCCAAGCCGCTCTGCTGCAGCCCGGGCGATGGTCTCTCCATCACTGCCAAATTGCCGCGAGACAGTGACTATCATTTCACCCTCAGCGGTTCGGCGCCGCGAAGATCATCCGGCCGGCGTTGGTCTGCAGCACCTTTGTGACCTGCACTTCGAGGTCCGTGTCCATGTATTTCCGGCCGTTCTCGATGACGACCATCGTGCCGTCGTCCAGGTAGGCGATCCCCTGGTTGACCTCCTTGCCTTCCTGGATAACGCGCACCATCATCTGCTCGCCGGGCAGCACGACCGACTTGACCGCGTTGCTCAGTTCGTTGATGTTGAGCACCTGCACGCCCTGCAGCCCCGCTACGCGGTTCAGGTTGTAGTCGTTCGTGACGATGGCCGCGTTCATCTGCCGCGCAAGCTGCACCAGCTTGTGGTCGACCTGCCGCACGCCGTCCACATCCTCGTCGATAATGCGGATGGGCACGGGCGAGTCCTTCTGCATCCGGTTTAGCATCTCCAGGCCACGGCGGCCGCGGTTGCGGCGCAGCGAGTCCGGCGAGTCTGCGATGTACTGGAGCTCGGCCAGCACGAAGCGCGGCACGAGCATGGACGCGCGGATGAAGCCGGTGTGGACGACATCCGCAATGCGGCCGTCGATGATAACGCTGGTGTCGAGCAGGAGCGCCTCTTCCTTGGTCGGGCCGGAGCCGTTCAGGCCCGCGCGCTTCTCGGCGTCCTGATCGGCGTGGTCCTTCCGGCGGAAGAGCGCGAAGATCTCCTTCTGGCGCAGGACCATGACGGCGATGCCCAGATATCCAAAGACGATGGCCGCAACGGTCGGCAGGATGGCCTGGAACGGCCACGGAAGGAAGGAGAGCGGGAACGCCAACAGCGCGGCAATGGCAAGGCCGATCACGAGGCCGATGCTGCCTGCCAGCAACTGCGCGACGGTGAGGTCAGTGATAACGCTCTTGGCCCAGGCGGCCGGACGGGTCGTCAGCCACGGCGCGATGAGCGCGCCAATGACGCCACCGGCGACGGTGAGAGGCAGGATGTACCGCAAAGAGTTGGCGGTGAGTTCGTTCGTGCCTGCCCATGCTGCGCCTGCCAGCCATCCAATGATTCCGAAGAGAATAAATCCTAGAACGCGAAAAATAATCTCGGCAGTCATGTGGGCTTGTGCCTTTCTATTCAGTTGAACTAGGCTGCGCGCTTGCTATCCGATGCGAAAAAGCCTCCTTTCCCAACTTCATCGGGCGATAGATAATGATACACGCTTTGCCGCGCGTTTGCAATGGGCTTAACGAAGGATTCAACCCAGAGCGGATGAATCGCTGCTGTCAGTTCGGCGCGCCAGGGCGCGACGCTGGCGCGCGGCCTCGAACATCAAGACGCCGGCGGCCATCGCTGCGTTCAGAGACTCCACGGAGGCAGCCATCGGGATCATCACGCGGCCTGCAGGTTCGCGCCAGGCATCGGGCGTGTGACCGGCCGCCTCCCCGCCGATCACCAGCGCAAACGGCCCGGTCCAGTCGACTTCGTCGTATGGCCGCGCGCCGCGCGCGTCGCTCAGCCAAACGGGCAGCCCGGTAAGGGCCGCATCGACTGCGTCCCATGTTTTCGCCACGACGAGCGGCAGCCGGAAGTGAGCGCCCATGCCGCTGCGGACGACTTTCGGGCTCCACGGATCGGCGCAGCCGGGCGTCAGGACCACGCGCTCGACGCCGGCAGCGGCCGCCCCGCGCAGGATGGCGCCGACGTTGCCGGGATCGCGCAACTGGTCCAGCACCAGGTTAAACGAAGGATGGGGCGGAGGCGTTACGCTTGGAACGGGCAGCACGGCGATCACGCCCTGTGACGTGACGGTGTCGGTCAGCGTGGCGAGCACCTTCGGCGCAACTTCGAGGACTCGCTCGCCGGACGCTGTCGCTGCGCGCAGCAGCGCGGCCGCCCGCGCGTTATCGCGCGCCTCGCCCAGGTGAAAGACGAACGCGGGACGCATGCCCGCGGCCATCGCATCTTCGATCAGCCGCACGCCCTCGACGAGGAAGCGCCCCTGCTCGCGCCGGCCCTTCGGCTCCAGCAGCGCGCGGGCGTCCTTGATCGTCTGGTTGTCAGTGCTGGTAATCATGCGCTCCTTAAACAAAAAGCCCGGAGGCACGACGTGACGCACCTCCGAGGCACATAAGGGGCTGATATTTACGCGACGGCTGTCTTGGCGACTTCGACCACCCGGCTGAACGCCTTCGGGTCACGCACGGCCAACTCGGCCAGCACTTTGCGGTCCAGCTCGATATTAGCGACCTTCAGCGCATGCTGCAGGCGGCTGTATGTGATGCCGTTCATGCGGGCCGCGGCGTTGATGCGCGCGATCCAGAGGCGGCGAATGTCGCGCTTCCGGTTGCGGCGGTCGCGGGTCGCGTAGAACAGCGACTTGAGCATCGCCTCATTGGCGCGATGGAACAACAGCCGGCGGGACATCCGCTGGCCCTTGGTCAGCTTCAAGATTTTGTTGTGACGTCGGCGGAGGACCACTCCACCCCTGGCTCGAGGCATTATCTATCTCCCTCAAATGGCGGCCGGTCAACCGGCACTTTGTGGTGGCCACGGGTCCCGTTTGCGGGACCTAGCATTTTGCTCGACGCTGTCAAGCAAAATGCGCGTAACGAACTCAGTCGATGAACGGCGCGAGCTTCTGCACGCGCGCATCCGCGGCGCTCGCCTCAATGACCTTCGTCACGCGGTACTTGCGTAGCGTGCGAGGAGCCTTGTGGCGGCGCAAGTGGCCGCGGCCCTGGTGCATGGCAACGAGCTTGCCAGTGCCAGTGCGGCGGAACCGCTTCGCGGTGCTCTTGTGGGTCTTAATCTTAGGCACAGCAATCCTCCAAAAACTCACTCGGCCTGCGGCTGCGGCTGCGTTTGCGGCTTCTTGTTCGCAGGGTTCGGGCCGAGCATCATAAACAGGTTCTTGCCTTCCAACAGGGGCGTGGCCTCGATAACGGCGGCCGCGCCGACCTTGGTGGCGAACTCCTGGAGTTGGTCCCGCGCGATTTCCGGATGGGTGATCTCGCGGCCGCGGAAGCGGACGGTCACCTTCACCTTGGCGCCTTCCTCCAGGAAAGAGAGCGCCTGCCGCACTTTGGTATCGAGGTCGTGTTCGCCGGTCCGCGGGCGGAGCCGGATTTCCTTAATCTCGATGACCTTCTGAGCCTTGCGCGCCTCGCGCTCCTTCTTCTGCTTGTCGAACTGGTACTTGCCGAAATCGAGCAAGCGGCAGACCGGCGGCACGGCATTGGGCGCGACCTCGACCAGGTCCAATCCGCGATCAAAGGCGAGCCGGAGGGCTTCCTGGATCGGGAACACTCCAAGCTGATTGCCTTCTTCGTCAATGACTCGCACCTCGCGGACGCGAATCTGCTGATTTACGCGAGTGGATTTAGTCGACCTCAGAATAACTGGGGCCACCGCAATGGCCGAGACGGACGCGCGTTAATGCCTGCGACGCGCGCAGTGACGAAAAGGAACTATAACATAACGGGAGACGGGTGTCAAAAAGTGGACGACTTTCACCACAATGACACAAAGGCACAAAGTGCCCCTTGTGTCTTCGTGTCATTGTGTTATCCGTCGCCTACAGTTCGCCGGCGCGGGTCTTGATGCGCTCGACGATGTGGCTGACGAACTGATCGACGGGCATGCCGTCTTGCCGGCTGCCGTCGCGCTTACGCAGCGAGACGGTGTTGTTCGCCGCCTCCTGCTCCCCGACGACCAGCATATACGGCACCTTCATCAGCTGCGCGCTGCGAATCTTGGCGTTCATGCGCTCGGCCGCCGCGTCCACGCTCGACCGCACGCCCTGCTCCCGCAGCCGCGC
>JALOOB010000244.1 GCA_025454635.1 Anaerolineae bacterium | reverse complement strand
TGGCGCGGTTGCGCCGCACGGCGGGGTGATGGTTTCGCTGGCGCGGATGAAGCAGGTGGTGGAGCTGGACGAGGCGGGGCGGTCGGTCGTCGTCCAGCCCGGCATCGTCCACCTGGTTCTTGACGAGTTCGTCAAGACGAAGGGGTTATACTATCCACCCGATCCGGCAAGCGGCCGGGCGTGCACGCTCGGCGGCAACCTGGGCGAGAACGCAGGCGGTCCGCACTGCTTCAAGTACGGCGTGACGACCAACTACGTCAACGGCTTGCAGGTGGCGCTGGCGGACGGGCGGCTGATCCGCACGGGCGGCCGCGCGCTCGACTACCCGGAGTATGACCTGACCGGACTGCTCGTCGGGTCGGAGGGCACACTCGGCATCGTCACGGAGGCGGAGCTGCGGCTCGTGCGGAACGTGCCGGGGATCAAGACGCTGATGGCGATTTTTGATTCGGTCGAGACGGCGGGCGAGGCGGTTTCCGCAGTGATCGCGGGCGGGCTCGTGCCGGCGACGCTCGAAATGATGGACCGGACGATGATCGGCATCGTCGAGAATTACGTCCACGCGGGGCTGCCGGTCGACGCGGAGGCGCTGCTTATCATCGAGGCGGACGGCCACACCGCGAGCCTCGACTCGCAGATGGCCGAAATCGTGGAGGTGATGCAGGCGCAGGGCGCGCGCGAGCTGCGGCTGGCTCAGAACGCGGCGGAGCGCGACAAAATCTGGTTTGCGCGCAAGAGCGCGTTCGGCGCGATCGCGCAGATCAGCCCGGCGTACCTGATCGTGGACGGCACGGTGCCGCGCTCCAAGCTGGCGCGCGCGCTGGCAGAGATCAACCGCATTTGCGCGGGACATGATCTGCGCGTCGGCTACGTGTTCCACGCGGGCGACGGGAACCTGCACCCGCTCATCCTGTATGGTCGAGCGCGTCCACGCGGCAGGGCAGGAGGTGATGGAACTGTGCGTGGCGATCGGCGGGACCATCACGGGTGAGCATGGGGTGGGCAGCGAGAAGCGCAGTTATATGCGTCTGATGTTTAACGAGGACGAGCTCCGCGTCATGCAGGACATCAAGGACGTGTTTGATCCTGAAGCGATCCTGAACCCCGGCAAGATCGTGCCGGAGCTCGGGCCGGTCGAGCCGCGCGCCGCGGCGCGCGCAGTCGTGCCCGCGGACGGGGAATGGACGCCGAAGTCGACGGAAGAGGCCGCAGAGGGGCTGCGGCAACTCTGCGAAGAAGGGCGAAGCGTGCGCATCCTCGGCGGGGGGACGAAGTCGGCGGCGCTGCCGCAGGCGGACGTGACGCTGTCGACGCAGGCGCTGTGCGGCGTGAAGGCGTTCGAGTTGAACGATCTGTTCGTCACCGCCGGCGCCGGCGCCACACTGGCAGAACTCCAGGCATTTCTGACGGAGCGGGGGGTTTGGGCGCCACTGGCGTCGCCGTGGCCCGAAGCGACGGTGGGCGGCATCGTCGCGTCGAACTTCAACGCGCCGCTGCGCATGCGGTATGGCGCGATCCGCGACCTGCTGCTGGCGATGACGGTCGTGATGCCGGACGGCCGCGTGATCCGGGCTGGCAAGCCGGTGGTGAAAAACGTGGCCGGCTACGACTTGCCGAAGCTGCACACGGGCGCGCAGGGCACGCTCGGGCTGATCACAGACGTGTCGTTCAAGCTGCTGCCGCTGCCGCGCTCGCGCGAGACGCTCGTCATCCCGGCGGGCGCGCTGGCGGATGCGCTCAACCTGGGGCAGCGCTTGCTGCGGGTGTGTCTCGTCAGCACGGCCTTGCTGCTCGTGAAGGGGCGGAGTGTCGACGGCATCCCGGCGCCCTACGCGCTGCTCTACACGGCCGAGGGTGTGCCGGAGGACACGCAGGCGGAGCTTGCGGAGGCGCGGGCGCTGGTCCCGTCCGAGGGCGCGATCTCCATCGAGGGGTTGGCCGGCTCAGACGTGTGGGCGGACTGGATACGCGACGCCGGAGGCGCGCCCGTCGTACGCGCAGGCGTGGCGCCGAAGGACTTGCCGCGCCTACTGATCGACGCGGCCCCGGCGCTCGGGGATGCGCCGTTCATTGCGGACCTGGCGAGTGGGTTGGTGTATACTCGGGGACTGCCCGCAGGCGCGCTGCGAGGGGCCGCGACCCGACTTGGCGGATACGCCGCGGTCGTCGCGGGACCGGCAGGCGAGGAACCGCAGTGGGGTTACGCAGCCGACGGCCTCGATCTAATGCTGGGGCTCAAGCGTAAGTGGGACCCGGCGGGTCTATTCAACCCCGGCGCCTTCGCATAAAACCACGAGCGGGCGACAGTCTGCGCCGTCCATTGCGCGGGCTGTCGCCCATCCACGGAGAGAATCATGCCAGAAGTCACTCCCCATGCGCTGAGCCTCGAAGGCGCAGTGCGCGACCTCGACTCGCACCTCCACGAAGGGCTGACCACGCAGGAAGCGCGCGCCCGGCTGGAGCGGTACGGACCGAACGAGCTGCAGGAGAAGCCGCGGCCCGGTTTCTTTCGCCTGCTCCTTGACCAGTTCAACAATTTTCTCGTCATCATCCTCATTGTTGCGGCCGTCGTCTCGCTTTTGTTGGGCGAGTACATCGATGCGGCCGCCATCCTCGCCATCGTCGTGCTGAACTCGGTGCTCGGCGTGGTGCAGGAGTCGAAGGCGGAGCAGGCGCTCGCCGCGCTCAAGAAGATGGCGGCGCCGAACGCGCAGGTGATTCGCGACGGGCAGCAGGTGACGATCCCGGCGCGCGAGCTGGCGCCGGGCGACATCGTGCTGCTGGAAGCGGGGAATTACGTTCCCGCGGACCTGCGCCTCGTCGAGAGCGTGAATCTAAAGGTGGAGGAGGCGTCGCTCACAGGCGAATCGGTGCCCGTCAACAAGGACGCGCGCGTGGTGCTCGACTCGGACATCCCCCTCGGCGACCGGAAGAACTCGGCGTTCATGAGCACGCTGATCACTTACGGCCGCGGGAAGGGGTTGGTTACGGCAACGGGCATGACGACGCAGATCGGCATGATTGCGGAGATGCTCCAGTCGTACGAGGACGAGCAGACGCCCTTGCAGGAGAAGCTGGAGCAGCTCGGCAAGACGCTCGGCATTGTTTCGCTGGCAATATGCGGGTTCCTCTTTGTTTTCGGCGTGATTCGCGATACGGAGCTCGGCACGGTCTTCACCGAGGGCGTGCGCGTCTATCTGAGCGAGCACTCGGACGAGATCCTCGAGCTCTTTATGACGGCGGTGAGCCTGGCGATTGCGGCGGTGCCGGAGGGTTTGCCCGCGGTCGTCACGATCTGCCTGGCGCTGGGGATGCAGCGCATGGTCTCGCGGCACGCGCTGATCCGCAAGTTGCCCGCGGTCGAGACGCTCGGCAGCGCGACGGTGATCTGCTCGGACAAGACGGGCACTCTCACGCAGAACCAGATGACGGTGGTGCGGGGGTGGGCCGGCGGGCATGACTTCCAGGTAAGCGGCGAAGGGTATAGCCCGGAAGGCCAGTTCTACCGCGGGAGCGCGCCGTTCGCGCCGCAGAATGACCTGGCCACGTCGATGCTCCTGCGAGGCGGGGTGCTGTGCAACGATGCGCGGCTGGAGCAGAGCGGCGAGGAGGGCGGCAAGCGGACGTGGCGCATGGTGGGAGACCCGACCGAAGGCGCGCTGGTGGTGGCGGCCGCGAAGGCGGGGATGTGGCGCGAGGACCTGGAACGAGCCTTCCCGCGTGCCGCAGAGATACCCTTTGACTCCGACCGGAAGCGGATGAGCACGATCCATGCCGCAGGCGACATGCGAATGGGTATCGCGGACATGGACGGGGGCGGCGGCGAGGAGCCGCTGCCGGAGCGATACCTTGCGTTCGTCAAGGGCGCGCCAGACATCGTGCTCCAGTACTGCGACGACTACGCGGTGGGCGACGAGGTGCGACCGTTGACGCCGGAAGCGCGGGAGCAAATCCTCGCTGCGAACAGCAGCATGGGCAAGCAGGCGCTGCGCGTGCTCGGCGTGGCAGTGCGGCCGCTGGGAGCCGTGCCGGACGAGCCGACGGCGGACAGCCTGGAATGCAACCTGACTTTCCTGGGGCTGCTGGGGATGATCGACCCGGCGCGGCCGGAGGTGAAGGTGGCGGTCGCCACGGCGAAGCGCGCGGGGCTGAAGAGCGTGATGGTGACGGGCGACTACCGCGATACGGCCGCGGCTATTGCGGAGGAAATCGGGATGCTCTCGCCCGGCGGCACGGTGCTGACCGGCGCGGAGCTGGAGCAGATGAGCGAGGACGAGCTGGCGAATGTGGTCGACAAGGTCGACGCGTACGCGCGGGTCTCGCCGGCGCACAAGATGAAGATCGTGGACGCGCTTAAGATGCGCGGGCACGTGGTCGCGATGACGGGCGACGGGGTTAACGACGCGCCGGCGCTGAAACGAGCGAACATCGGCGTGGCGATGGGGATCACGGGCACGGATGTGACCAAAGAGACGGCGGACATGGTGCTGACAGATGACAACTATGCGAGCATCGTGTCGGCCATCGAAGAGGGGCGCGTCATCTATTCGAACATCCGCAAATTCGTGTTCTACCTGCTTGCCTGCAACGTGGGCGAAATCCTCATTATCTTTATCGCGATGCTGCTCAAGCTGCCGATCCCGCTGTCGCCGATCATGCTGCTGATGCTGAACCTTGTGACGGACGGCGCGCCGGCGGTGGCGCTGGGGCTCGAGAAGGGCGACCCGGACATCATGCAGCGGCAGCCGCGGCCGGTCAAGGAGCCGGTCATCAACCGGGACATGCAGATCGGCATGGTCGCGGTGCCGATCGCGGACACGATCGCGGTGCTCGGCGCGTTTGCGCTTTCGATGCAGTGGTTCCCCGGCAACCTGGCCGCGAGCCAGACCGTGGCATTCGCAACGCTCGTCACCTCCGAACTGCTGCGGGCTTACACATCGCGCTCGGAGTACTACTCGGTCTTTGCGGTGGGGCCGTTCACGAACAAGTGGATGGTGATCGCGACGGGTTCGTCGTTCATCCTGCTGCTGATCGTGATGTACGTGCCGTTCCTGCAGGGCGTGTTCGGGACGTACCCGCTCGATTTGTCGACGTGGCTGCGGATGGCGCCGCTGTTCTTCGTGGCGCCGATCACGGCGGAGCTGGTGAAGCTGTTCCTGCGGCGGCGCGCGGCGCGGCGGCAGGTGGCGCTCGCATAAGCAGCAGGGCAGGACCTGACAGGGCCAACCCTGTCAGGTCCTGTTCAGGCAACCATCTCGATCAACCTGCGGAGCCGCCCCAGATCTGCCTCGGGCGGGACGCGGTCGGCAACCCCCAGAATCATCCGGTTATCCCCTTCGGCCTCGGCGAGCGCGGCGCGCACCGCGGCCTCGAACGCCTCGTCGTCATGCTCGGGGTGAAGCATGTCCTGCGAGATGCCGCCCCAGAGGGTAACGTCGGGGCCGGCGGCTTCGCGCGCTTCGGAGAGGGTCGCGTCGCTCTGCGGCGGGCCGGCGATGCCCTCGATACCGTCGACGCCGGACTGGCATAGGAGGGGCGCGAGCCGCTTGGCCGGGCCGCCGACGTGGACGACGAGGGGCTTGCCGGCCGCGCGCGCGGTGGCCGCGGTGGCCGCGTAGCCGCCCGCCATGAACTCCTTGAAGCCGCGCGGGGAAACATACTGCCCGTCGAGATTATCGGGAGCAAGCAGGAGGTCGCCGGGGAGCGCGACCACTTCCGCGGCAAGCGCGAGGAGCTTGCGCTCCAACTCCGCGACGATGGCCGCGACGTGGGGCTTGCCCTCGCCCTGCATGAGCAGGATGCCCTCGCCCCAGCCGACGAAGACGTGGAGGATGTCGGAGTAGGGCTGCATTGGCAGCTCGAGGGGCACGACGCCGTCCTCACCGACGGCCGCGCGGTGCGCGTCAAGGCCGGCGGGGTCGAGGACGTAGCGGCGGGAGGCGGCGATGTCGACCGCGAGCGCCAGGTCCTCGCGCGTGCGCACCGGGTACTCGGTCTGCCACCAATCGCCGTCGGGGCCGACCGTCCAGACCGCGTGAAGCTCGCGGCCGGCGACGAAGTAGGTGATGTCGCGGCGGTCGGCGGTCTCGGTCGTGGTGACGCGGATGCCGTCGTATTCGACGCGCCACGGCTTGAAGGGCGCCCAGACGGTCGAACCCAGAAGGCGATGGGCGTCGGGCAAGGTGGTCGCGCCGGCGGGGAGGGCGCCGCGCGATGCGCGCCACTTGTGCCAGAGGGTGAGGTCGAACATAAGGGGCGTCTCCGCGGCGTTCTCTCCGCGGCTGGGATCGAATCGGTTCAGGATGCGGGTGCGTGCGGACATGACGTTGCGCCTCCTTGTTGGGGGGAAGTATAGCATGGACGCGTCCGCTCCCGCGATTGCGCGCGTTTGAACGTTTATGCTATAGTCACGATAACTTGCCACACCCCTTCGCTCTCACACCCCTTCGCTCTCCAGGAGGCCCCATGCCGGAAGTCGCCGTCGTCCTCGATCCCCGCCTGCGCGTGACTGCCGAGGCGTTTGCCGCGGCGTGGAATGCGAACCCAGACAGCGCGACGATAACCAGCGCCCGCGCGCAGGGAGACACGGTCCGCTCGTTCGACCCGGCGCTGTCGACCGCGGCGCTGGCGCTGCTCGGCGCGCTGGCGACCAACATCGCCGCGAGCGTCCTCTACGACCTGGCTAAGGAGGCGGTGCGGCGGGCGCGAGAGGGCCGG
>JALOOB010000024.1 GCA_025454635.1 Anaerolineae bacterium | reverse complement strand
CAGTTCGAGCGCACGTTGATCATCGTGGACGAGGGCGCGACCGTGCATTATGTCGAGGGCTGCACCGCCCCGACCTACTCGCAGGACTCGCTGCACTCCGGCGTCATCGAGATCATCGTCCGCAAGAACGCGCGTTGCCGCTATACGACCATCCAGAACTGGTCGACCAACGTCTACAACCTGGTGACCCAGCGGTCGCTGGTTTCGGAGGGCGGGACGATGGAGTGGGTCGACGCGAACCTGGGCTCGAAGGTCACGATGAAGTACCCGTCCGTGTATATGCTCGGACCAGGCGCGCGCGGCAACATCCTATCCATGGCCTTCGCCGGCCCCGGTCAGCATCTCGACACGGGCGGCAAGCTGGTGCATGCGGCGCCGAACACCTCGAGCCAGTTGATCTCCAAGTCGATCAGCAAGAGCGGCGGCCGCGCAAGCTATCGCGGCCTGCTTAAGGTGGCGAAGGGCGCGACGGGCAGCAAATCGAACGTGGTGTGCGATGCGCTCCTGCTCGACGAGAAGAGCCGGTCGGACACGTACCCATACATCGAGATCGACGAGGAAGACGTCACGGTGGGTCATGAGGCGTCGGTGAGCAAGATCGGCGAGGAGCAGCTCTTCTACCTGATGAGCCGCGGCCTGAGCGAAGATGAGGCGAGCGCCATGATCGTGTCCGGCTTCATCGAGCCCATGGTCAAGGAACTGCCGATGGAATACGCGGTTGAGATGAATCGCCTGATCCAGCTCCAGATGGAAGGCTCGATCGGTTGAGGCCAGAGGGAACGAACGAATGACCACTGAAACGAAGGTTGACGGCGCGGTCGCAGTTGCGCCGAATCTCTCTCAGGCCTCGGTCGAGGCGCTGTCTTTCGCCCGGCACGAGCCGGACTGGATGTTGGAGCTGCGACTGCGCGCGTGGCGCTTTTTCCAGGAGATTCCGTGGCCCACGGGCACTGAAGAAACCTGGCGGCGCACCAAGCTGACCGGCTTCAAGCTGGAGGACTTCCAACCCCTCGTTGGCGCCGGCGCAGTTGCGCTTCCGGAGGACGTGCGCGCTGTGCTTGCTGAGGTGGAGAGCGCCGGCGAGATCGCGTTCGTCGACGGCGGCCGCGCGCACTACCGGCTGGACCCGGCGGTGGCGGCGCAGGGCGTTATCTTCACCGACCTGGCGAGCGCCGCGCACGATCACCCCGAGTTGGTGCAGCGGGCGTTCGCCTCCGTCGTTTCCGAGGACGAGAACAAGTTCAGCGCGCTGCATTACGCGCTGTGGAACTCCGGCACGTTCGTGTATGTTCCGCGCAACGTGGTCGTCGAGCAGCCGCTCCAGGTGGTAATCAGCCAGAGCGCCGGAAAGAAGTCCGGCTTTCATCACACGCTTGTCGTGACTGAGACAGGCGCCGTCGTCACGGTCGTCGAGGACTTCATCGGCGCAGACAACGGCATGTCGAATTCGGCGGTGGAACTGATCGCGGGCGCGAACAGCCAGCTTCACTATCTGCACCTGCAGAACCTGGCCGACTCGGCGTGGAATTTCACGACGCAGCGGATGCGGCTCGAACGCGATTCGCTGCTGCGGCACTTCATCGGGTCATGGGGCAGCCGCATGACGAAGGCGTGGCTCAACATGGACCTGTTGGGGCAGGGTTCGCACGGCGAGCTGTTGGGGTTGTATTTCCCGGGCACGCGGCAGCACCTGGATCACCACACGAACCAGTTGCACAAGGCGCCGAGCGCGACGAGCGACCTGCTCTACAAGGGCGCGTTGAAGGATCGGGCGCGGTCGGTGTATCAGGGTTACATCAAGGTGTACCCCGGCGCGCAGAAGACAAACGCGTACCAGGCCAACCGCAACCTGATGCTGAGCAAGACCGCTCGCGCGGACAGCATCCCCGGCCTCGAGATCGAGGCGGACGACGTGCGCTGCACGCACGGGGCGACCGCGGGGCAGGTGCCCGCAGAGTACACCTTCTACCTGATGTCGCGCGGGATCGACCGGGCGAACGCCGACCGGATGATCGTGCAGGGCTTCTTCGAAGAAGTGCTGAACCGCATCCCGGTGCCGGGCGTGCGCAACAAGCTCGAAACCGAGATCGCGCGGAAGCTGGGACTGTAACCAATTGAAGATGGCATATTGAAGATTGAAGATTTCCGCCAGCCGGAGGTTCTTCAATCTTCAATTCTGAATCTTCAATTCCCAATTCATCGGGAGGCCGAAATGACCCAGGGGTATGTTCATCCTGAGAAGCTGGTTTCCACGGAGTGGGTGGCGGCGCGCCTGAACGATCCACATGTGCGGATCGTGGAGTCGAACGAAGACATTTTGCTTTATAGCCGCGGCCACGTTCCGGGTGCGGTCCACATCGACTGGGTCGCGGACCTGAATGACCCGATCGAGCGGAACTACCTGACGCGCGAGCAGTTCGAGCGGCTCATGTCGAAAAACGGCATCGCCAACGATACAAGGGTGATTTTTTACGGCGACAAGAACAACTGGTGGGCGTGCTACGCGCTGTGGATCTTCGAGTTGTTCGGCCACACGAATTCGGCGGTGATGGACGGCGGGCGCGTCAAGTGGGAGCAGGAAGGCCGCTCCATGACGAAGGAAGTGCCGGAGTACCCCGCGACGAAGTATGTTGCGCAGGAGCGCAACGACACGACGAACCGCGCGTTCCGCGACGACGTGCTCAAGCACGCGCTGGCAGGCCTGCCGCTGGTCGACGTGCGCAGCCCCGGCGAATACACCGGCAAGCTCTACCATATGGAGGGATACCCGCAGGAGGGCGCGCTGCGCGCTGGGCACATTAAGGGCGCGGTCAACGTGCCCTGGGCGCGAGCGGCGAATCCGGCGGATGGCACCTTTAAGAGCGCCGACGATCTACGCGCCATCTACGAGGCAGAACAGGGGCTTAAGCCGACGGACAGCGTCGTCGCTTACTGCCGCATCGGCGAGCGGTCGAGCCACACATGGTTCGTGCTGAAGTACCTGCTCGGCTACGAAAACGTGCGCAACTACGACGGCAGTTGGACTGAATGGGGCAACCTGGTCGGCGTGCCAATCGAACGGTGATGGGTTAGGGTTCAAGATTCAAGATTGAAAATTGAAGATTTCGGACGCTGGACTTAAGATAGGACTCGTCCATCTTCAATCTTCAATCTGGTATGGCGAGAGGATGCTGCCGGCATATGGATCGACAAGCGCAGATCGACTTTATCCTGGACCATTACGAGAACCCGCGGCATTACGGCGCGGTGGAGGATGCGACGGTGACCCAGAAGGGCGGGAACCCCGGCTGCGGCGACATCGTCACGTTCTACCTGAGGCTTGGCGACGACAGCCGGATCGAGGATATCTCGTTCGAAGGTGAGGGATGCACGATCAGCCAGGCTGCGTCGTCGATGGTGACGGAGATGTTCCACGGGAAGACGCTCGAAGATGTGGAGAACACGCCGGCCGACGTTATTCTCGAAATGTTGGGGCGCGAGCTGGCCGCGACGCGGCTCAAGTGCGCGACGCTCGGGCTGAACACGACAAAAGAGGCGGTGCGGCAGGCGCGCCGCCAGAGGCAATTATGATCGCTTCGACTTCATCGGTGGCATTGGATGTCCAGCGGATTCGCGCCGACTTCCCCATTTTGCAGCGCGAGGTCAAGGGCAAGCGGCTGGTTTACCTGGACAACGCGGCGTCGTCGCAGAAGCCCATCCAGGTGCTCGACGCCATGGATCGCTATTACCGCGAGACGCACGCCAACGTCCACCGCGGGGTCCACACGCTCAGTGAGGAAGCCACGACAGCCTACGAAGGCGCGCGGGCGAAAGTCTCCAACTTCATCGGCGCCTGCTGCCCAAAGGAAGTCATCTGGACGCGCAACGCGACCGAG
This sequence comes from Anaerolineae bacterium, assembly GCA_025454635.1. Classification (GTDB taxonomy): domain Bacteria; phylum Chloroflexota; class Anaerolineae; order CG2-30-64-16; family CG2-30-64-16; genus JALOOB01. The sequence continues at coordinate 13,350 of JALOOB010000024.1, read as the reverse complement.
GCGATCAACCTGGTGGCGTACAGCTGGGGCCGCTCGCACCTGAAACAGGGTGATCGCGTGCTGCTCACCGAAATGGAGCACCACGCGAACCTCGTCCCGTGGCAGATTCTCGCGGCGGAGAAGGGCGTCGAGCTGGATTTCGTGCGCGTGGCCGACAATGGCGCGCTCATCCTTGACGACCTGCCGAAGCTGCTGACGCCGAAGACGAAGCTGTTTGGATTTTCGGCCGCGTCGAACGTGCTCGGCACGCTCAATCCCGTAAAAGAATTGACGCAGGCCGCGCACAAGGTCGGCGCGCTGGTCCTGCTCGACGCGTGCCAGGCCGTGCCGCATATGCCGTTTGACGTGCAGGACCTCGACATCGACTTTGCGGCGTTCTCCGGCCACAAGATGCTCGGGCCAACAGGATCGGGTGTGTTGTGGGGCCGGCGCGAGATCCTGAACGCCATGCCTCCCTTCATGGGCGGCGGCGACATGATCCGCGAGGTCAAGCTGCGCCAGTCGAAGTGGAACGAGCTGCCGTGGAAATTCGAGGCGGGCACGCCCGCGATCGCGGAAGCGATCGGGCTGGGAGCCGCGGTCGATTACCTGTCGTCGCTTGGCATGGAGAACGTGTACGCGGCAGAGCACGAGCTTGTCACTTATGCGATGGAGCAGATACAGGACATCGAGGGCCTGAAGATCCTGGGGCCGCGTGACCGGCGCACGGGCCTCGTGAGCTTCATCCTCGGCAACGTGCATCCGCACGACATCGCAGCCGCACTGGACAGCCTCGGCATCGCGATTCGAGCAGGACATCACTGCGCGCAGCCGCTGCACGAGCGGTTCGGCGTTCCGGCCACCGCGCGCGCGAGTTTCTACATCTACAATACCCGTGACGAGGTCGACGTTCTCGTTTCCGGTCTTCGGAAGGTTGCCGAGTACTTTAGTTTTTGAGTAGTGCCGCGAATTAGGCGAGACTCCGCGAATGGGACGAATTCGGGAGATTCGTAATTCGTGGCGAAAAGGGGATCAGCCAGCATGGACTTATACGCTGAAGAAATCCTGGATCACTATAAGCACCCGCGCCACTTCGGCCACCTGGACGAACCGACGCTCGTGTACCATGATCGTAACCCGCTGTGCGGGGATGAGATCACGCTCGAACTGAAGATCGAAGACGGCAAAGTCGTCGATATCGCGTTTACCGGCCACGGCTGCGCGATCAGCCGGGCGGCCGCGTCGATGATGTCAGAAGAGATCATCGGCAAGTCGCTGGACGAACTCAAGGGCTATGACAAGGAGAGTATCCTTGACCTGCTTGGCATCGAAGTAGGCCCGGTGCGGATCAAGTGCGCGCTTCTGCCGCTAAAGGCGATGAAGGCCGCAGTGTGGGGTCTGGCGGAAGAGGGCGAGGAGTAACGCGTGGCGAACTTCCTCAAAGTCGGTCGGGCCGACGAGATCGGCCCCGGCGAGAAGAAAATTTACGAAGTTGACGGCATCGAGGTCGTCATTGTGAACCTGGACGGCGAGTACTTCTGCCTTGAAGACGTGTGCACGCACGACGGCGGGCCGCTGGGCGAGGGCGAACTCGAGAACGGACACATCATTTGCCCGCGTCACGGCGCGCGCTTCGACGTGCGCACCGGCGACGCGCTCACCCTCCCCGCCTTCGAGCCTGCGCCGACATACCAGGTCAAGGTCGAGAACGGCGATCTTTACGTCGAATCATATTGAACGGACAGTTAACGGAGTGAAACGAAATGGCTGTAACTGAAGAACAGGTTCGCGATGTCATTCGCAAGAATGTGTTCGACCCGGAAATCGGGCTGAACATCGTCGACCTCGGGCTGATCTATGACATCAAGGTTCCGGAAGGCAAAACCGTCGATGTCAAGATGACGCTGACCTCGCCCGGCTGCCCCGTCGGGCCGCAAATCATCGCCGCGGTGCAGACATACGTGCACCAGGCGCACCCCGAATTGGACGCGATCAACGTGCACGTCGTATGGAGCCCGCTGTGGAACCCCGACATGATGACGCAGGAAGCGAAGGATCAACTCGGGTTTTTCTAGGCGACGGTTCGCGGCAGAACCTCCGAGGTGGCGTCAGCCTCCCTGACGCTGGCCATCAGCGACGCTGAGGCGACCTCGGAGGTTTGTTCATCTGGAGGGGCTATGACTCGGCTTTATCTGGGCACGCAGGGCTGGAGCTATCCCTCGTGGGTAGGCCCGTTTTATCCGCAGGGCACCCCCTCGAGCAAGTTCCTCGACGTCTACGCGACCCGCTTCGATACAGTTGAGTTGGACACCACCTTCTATGCCATCCCGCGCGCGTCCACCGTCGCCGGCTGGCGCCAGCGCACCCCCGCCGGCTTCCGCTTCTCCGCCAAGTTCCCGCAAGCCATTACGCATGAGAAGGCGCTGCGCGACTGCCAACTCGAAACCAATGCTTTCGTGGAAGCGATGGCTGCGCTGGACGACAAGCTTGGCGTACTCTTGATGCAGATGCCGCCACAGTGGGGCGCGGCCGCGCTGCCTGACCTGGAGAAGTTCCTTCCCACGCTGCCGCCGGGGCAACGCTATGCGCTGGAGGTGCGCCACAAATCATGGCTGGCCGAAGGCACGTTTGCCACGCTCACGCAGATGCTCAAGGAGCACGGCGTCGCGCTGTGCCTCGTGCAGCACGCCTGGATGCCCGCGATGGACACGGTCACCGCCCCCTTCGTGTACATCCGCTGGCTTGGCCGCCGCGAGGACATCCCCGACGACGACTTCAGCAAAGTGCGGATCAACCGGGACACGCAACTCGACAAGTGGGCCGCGCAGGTCCGAACCTACACGCAAATGGGCGCGATCGTCTACGGGTATTTCAACAACCACTACCAGGGCCACTCCCCCGCTTCCGTGCGCGACTTCAAGCGGCGACTGGCGGGGCTGGATGGGAACAAAACGAACGGACAAGAAGAGGCCGGGGCAGACTCCTCGTCCACCCCGACCCTGTTTGATCTCGACGATGAGCCGGTCTGAGCCGGCCCACACCCCGCCTACAACTCCTGCCGCTCCAGGCTCACGCATGCGGCGACCAGCGCCACGACGATAATCGCCACCGAAACGATCAGCGCGGGCCATGCGGTCGCGGTCTGCCCCAGCACAATGCCCGCGCCCCACGCCGGCAGGTAGTTGGGCGTAAACTCCCCGATGCGCGGGAGCGAGCCGAGGATGATCAATACGAACAGCGCGATAAACGCATAGCCGTACGCGGCAGCCTGCGACCGGGCGAGCGCGCTGGCGAGCAGCGCGAGCGACAGGTACGGCAGGAACGACAGCAGCATGAGCGCGTTGAGCAACAGGAACTTGCCGACCGGCATCAACTCGAACAGGATCGTGGTGTAGGCCAGCGCGAGCGCGCCCGCAATCAGCAGGCCGCCGGCGACGACCAGCGCCCACACAATCCACCGGGCAAGCACCGCGTTCGTCCGGCGCACTGGACGGGCGAAGAGCATGGCAGCGGTGCCCCGCTCCTTCTCGGCAGCGATCGACCCTGCGGTGAGCACCACCAGCAGCAGCAGGCCGAACTGGGTCACATTCTTCACGTATTGGCCGACCGCGTCCGCAACGCTCGGGTCGGGGATCATCTGCGAGAACCCCGCGGGCAGGTCAGGAATTAGCCGGAAAAGCTGCGGCGTCAGGTAGGCCAACAGCGGCGAGATCAGTCCCGCCACCGCCATCACGACGATTAGGATGATGATGCGCCAGGTCCGCCAACCCTCGCGCCATTCCTTCGCAAGCAGTATGTTCATTGCGCGCCTCCTGCGGCGCCGTCCGCGCTCGTCAGGCGCAGGAATATCTCCTCGAGCGAGGGATGAACCAACTCAAAACGTCGAATCACCATCCCGGCCTCACTGAGTGAACGAAGCACGGCCGGCTGCGAGGCCACGACGTCGGTCACGGTAAGACGCGCGATGCGCTCCTTGACGGTGACTTCGCGCACCAGCGGCAGGCTTCGCGCGGTCTGCGCCCAGCCGTCCCACTCTCCTTCCGCCTCGACCTCGAACACCGGCACGGCGTACCGGTCCAGCAGCGCGGCCCGCTCGTCCTGCAAGATTAGCTTCCCGGCCTTGACGATGCCCACCACGTCGCAGACGCGTTCGACGTCCGCGAGAATGTGCGTGGAGAGCAGGATGGTGGTTTCCCCGCGCAATTCTTCGATCAGGTCGAGCACTTCCTTCCGCCCCGCCGGATCCAGCGCGCTGACCGGTTCGTCGAGCAGCAGGATGGGCGGGCGATGGACCAGGGCCGCTGCCAGTCCCAACCGCTGCCGCATCCCGCGCGAGAAGCCGTTGATGCGCCGCTTGGCGGATGCCTTCAGCCCGACGCGCTCCAGCAGTTCGCGCGCGCGACTGCGCGCGTCCTCGCCGGTGATGCCGTGCAGCGGCGCGACAAAGTCCGCCAGGTACTCGAACGCGGTCATGTAGGCGTAGAATGCCGGCTCTTCAGGCAGAACGCCGATGAGCCTCCGGTGATCCACACCGCCGGCGCGAACTGGAATGTCGCCGATGATCACGGTCCCCGAGTCGGCCTTCGCCAGCCCTGCCACGATCCGCATCGTCGTCGTCTTGCCCGCGCCGTTCGGGCCGAGAAAGCCGTACACCACACCGGGCGGAACGTGAAGGCTGAGGCCGTCAAGCGCGCGGACGGAGCCGTAGGTCTTGACCAGGTTCTCAATCGAGATCATCGGGTTGCTCCACGTTGCGGCCCCAGGCTAGGTATAACCCGGAGATGATAATGCCCATAGGAAATGAAATCGCGCTGATGATGAGCAGGCCGAGCCACAGGCCCCTCGGCCCGCGCACGACCTTGCGGCGCGCAAGGTCGACGAGGCCATAGATTGCGAGCGCCAACTGAATCAACAAGATGGGCGCGATCAAGAGCAGGATGCGGCCGATGTCAGGAAAGACGGGTTCCATTAATTGCCTCCTCGGCAAGCCCAACAATGATTCGAAGCTAGAACAGTATACGCAGCCGCGACAGCGCGGGTTTCGGCCCTCGCGCATTACGAGGGTTGTTGCGCGGAGCGGCTCGCTGTGGCATACTTTCTTCTGAGAGCGCGCGGACGCGTCGCTCATTCAGCCATCGCGGACGACTTCATGACCAGTATCTTTCGGGACAACCGGCGCTTGCTGGTGTTCATCATCCTCTCGAACTTCCTGCTCAACTTCGGTTTTCAGGTCTGGCAGACTCTCTTCAACAACTACGCCGTGGAGAGCATCGGCGCGGGGCCGGCTCAGATCGGCCTTATCCAGGCGGTGCGCGAGATACCCGGCCTGCTCGGCTTTATCGTCGCGTTTCTCGTTCTGATCATGACCGAGTTTCGCCTCATGGCGTTGAGCGTCATCGTGATGGGCGTCGGCATCGCGCTGACGGGCTACGCCAACAGCGTCGGTGCGCTCCTCGCCTCGACGTTCATTATGTCCCTCGGCTTCCACTTCTTCATGCCCAGCAACAACTCCGTCGTCCTCATGATGATGAAGGCGGAAGACACGCCGAAAACGCTCGGCAACCTCGGCAGCCTCGCGTCGCTGGCCTCGGTTGCCGGAACAGGCGCCGTCCTCCTTTTCGCCGCAAGCATGGGCTACACCGCGATGTTCGTCTCAGTCGGCGTCCTCGTGGTCCTGGCGGGCGCCGCGCTCCTGCCGTTCGGCAACCGTCAGACGGGCCTGCCCAAGGGCCGCAAGGTGCAACTTCGCAAGGAGTACTGGCTGTACTACGCCCTTTCGTTCCTGCTCGGCAGTCGGCGCCACATCTTCACGACGTTTGCCGTGTACCTGCTTGTGCGCGAGTTTGGCGTCAGCGTGCAGACCATCGCCATGTTGTTTCTCGTGAACGGCATCATCAACGTCGTGACGCTGCGCTGGACCGGGCAGTTGGTGGGGAAGATCGGCGAACGCGCGGCGATGTCGATTGCGTTCGCGTCGCTGGCGGTCATCTTCCTCGGCTATGCGTACGCCACGTTCCTCCCCCTGCTCTTTACGCTCTTCATCCTGGACAACATCTTCTTCGGGTTCAACGTCTCGTTATCGAGCTACTTCCAGAAGATAGCGTTCTCGAAGGACGAGATCACCGCCAATGTTTCCACACAGCAGGCCATCGAGCATATCGCCGCGATCACTGTGCCGCTGATCGGTGGGACTGTGTGGGCGGTGTATGGGAGCGAGGCGCCGTTCCTCTTTGGGGTTGTCATCGTCCTGCTCGGTCTCGCGCTGGCGCAGTTCATGCGCGTGAAACCCGCCCCGGAGGCGCTGCCCGCCGGCGGAAACTGACGGAGAATTGCCCGCTCGTTTGCGGGGTGCTAGAATCGAACTGATTAGCTGCCACAAAGGAGTGCTGTCATCATGCCCCAAGCAGAATACTGGGAGAAGTACCTCGGCGCGGACCTGGGCGTTGTGGACCCCGATATCGACGCGATTATCGACTTCGAGGAAGAACGCCAGGCCCGAAAACTTATTATGATCCCCTCCGAGTCGATGGCGCCGCTGGCCGTTCGACAGGCGCTCGGCTCCGTGTTCAACAACGTCTACGCGGAGGGCTATCCCCCACTCCGCATGACGCGTGACGACGAGGACCTGCTCCTCGACTACCCGCACCAGCTCGCCTACTATCGCCGCTACGCGGACCGCCGCTTTTACAAGGGCGTCGACTACGTGCACTTCGTCGAGACGCTGGCGCAGCGCCGCGCCGCTCATATCTTCGCGAACGACCGCGTCTCCCACAATAACATCTATGTGAACGTCCAGCCTCTGTCCGGCGCGGCGGCGAACCTCGCGGTGTACGACACCTTCCTGCAGACCGGCGACACCGTCATGGGCATGGACCTCTTTCAGGGCGGTCACCTGACCCACGGCAGCGAGTTCAACTTCTCGGGCAAGCGGTTCCGGGTCGCATCCTACGGCGTGAGTAAGGCCACCGGCAGGCTCGACTACGACGAGATTCGCGACCTGGCGCGGCGGCACCGGCCGAAGATGATCATCGCCGGCTTCACCTCATACACCTGGGCGCCGGACTGGCAGTTGTTCGCCGAGATTGCGCGCGAAACGGGCGCGATTCTGCTCGCAGATATCAGCCACCCTGCCGGCATGGCCACGGCGGGCGCGTACCCGAATCCCATCGGCATCGCGGACGTCGTCACTTGCACCACGCACAAGACCCTCTGCGGGCCGCGCGGCGCGATTATCATGACCGCGGACGAGGATCTCGCAAAGCGCATCGATATGGCCGTATTCCCCGGCGAGCAAGGCGGTCCGCACACCCAGAAGTTCGCGGCGATGGCCGTCGCCTTCAAGATTTGCGCCACGGACGAGTACAAGCGCATGATGTGGCGCATCAAGGAGAACGCCGCTGCGCTCGCCGACGGGTTGACGAAGCGCGGGCTCAAGCTCGCCTACGGCGGCACCGACACCCACTTCTGTATGCTCGACTTGAACAGCGTGAAGGCGAAGGCGCCCCTCCGCGGCGAGCCCGCGGTCCGCATCCTCGATATGGCGGGCATCGTCGCCAACAAAAACACCATCCCCGGCGACACGCTTACCGCGCTCGGCATGGGCATCCGTCTCGGCACGCCCTGGCTCACGCAGCGCGGCTTTGGCCCTGTCCAGATTGACCGCGTCGCGGCGCTGATCCACAAGACCGTCACCAGCATCCACCCATTCAGCTACACCGGGTTGAGCGGCGAGTTGCCGCGCGGGAAGATCGACCTGGATGTATTCGAGGAGATCAAGCGCGAAATCGCCGAACTGGCGGCGGACGGCGCGGCGGAAACGCCTAACCGCGGCAGCCAGTATCCGCACTACTACACGCTCCCGGCGGAAAACGACGCCAAGGCCGCGCCCGTGACGAGCGCGCCCGTCGAGGCCGAGTTGCGCGCGGCGCAGGAGGGCGCTGCCCTGCTTGACGTGCGCCAGTGCGGCTTGCTGCTCGTGTCCGGCGACCGGGCGGAGGCCGGGCTGAACCAGATCGTGACGCCTGATGTGCCATGCCTGGAACCCTGGGAAACAGTCCCCGGCTTCATCCTTGACGCGGACGGCTCGGTGATGGACGACATTTTCCTCATGCGCCTGCCGCCGGACGAGTACAGCCGGCATCGTTTCATGCTCCGCACGCAACCGGAGAACCACGAGCGCGTCAAGGCGTGGCTGCGCGGGCTGGGCGACGGCTACATCCTCTTTGACCGGCAGGATGTCTTCCGCAAAGTGGAAGGCCCGCTGATCGTCGAAGACCTGCGCTACGAGAACGGCGGCCGGTTCGTGGCGCTCGCGGTTCACGGCCCGCGCGCGCAGGAAGTCGTGTCGAAGACGCTTTCTGCCGCGGTCGCGCAGAGCTTCGGCGCCGACCCGGAGGAAATGCCCGGCCTGCCTAACGTAGTCGCGTTCTACCTCGGCGCAGGCCATGTCGAACTGGTGACCGAGGGCGATGGCGAGGATATAGCGCAGCGCCTTGCGCACGCGGGGGCTGTGAAGACCGGCGCGGCCACGCTCAAGGCCTTGCGCTCGGCGTCCGGCTTGCCCGACTACGCGACTGAACGGCCCACGGGCCCGCAGGCGCTTGCCAAGACGGCCCCGATCCGTTTCGAGCTATGCAAGCCGTACATGGTCGGGCAGCAGGTGTTCGCGGAGCATCGCGCAAAGAACATCTCGCCCGCGCCGGTCTTTGCGTGGCAGGAGCCGGAGGGCGCGCCGCTCAAGCGCACCGCGCTCTATGACTGGCACAAGGCGCACACGCGGCACATCGTCCCCTTCGCGGGCTGGGAAATGCCCGTCTGGTACACCGGCGTGATGGACGAGCACAACGCGGTGCGCAAATCCGCGGGCCTGTTCGACGTCTCGCACATGGGCGTCTTCGAGGCGACCGGCCCGCACGCTGAAGAGTTCCTCGACCTCGCGCTCTCCAACTACGTCCGCTGGTACGCGCCGGGGGAAAGCTTCTACTCGTACCTGCTCGACGTCGACGGCAATGTCATCGACGACCTGCTCGTCTATCGCCGCGCAAAGGACAACTTCCAGATCGTCGTCAACGCGTCCAATGCAGACAAGGACTGGGCCTGGCTGAACGCGGTGAACAACGGCCAGGTCCTGCTCGACCGCAGCCGCCCGGAGCTCAAGGCGCTGCGTCCCGCAACGCTCCGCAACCTCAAAGACCCATCCAGCGGCGCAGACATGCGCGTCGACCTGGCGCTCCAAGGTCCGGCCGCGATGCGCATCCTGCAGAGCATGACCGACGACACGCGCCTGCAGGACCGTATCGGCCGGCTGCCGCGCACGGGCGTGGATCACTGGCAGTTGGCCGGGTTCGACCTGGTGGTGGCGCGCACGGGGTACACGGGCGAGGACGTGGGTTACGAGATCTTCGTTCATCCAGACCGCGCTGTGGCCTTCTGGGAGGCGGTTCTGGAGGCGGGCAAGCCGTTCGGCCTGCAACCGGCCGGGCTGGCCGCGCGCGACAGCACGCGAACCGAGGCAGGCCTGCCGCTTTACGGCCATGAGCTTGCCGGCCCGTTCAACATCTCCCCAGCGGGCGCGCGCTTCGCCGCATACGTCAAGCTGCACAAGCCCTACTTCATCGGACGCGACGTCTATCTCGCCAGGGAGAAGGAGCGGACGATGGAGGTGGCGCGCTTCCGCATGGCGGAGAAGGGCGTGCGGATGCCCAAGACCGGCGATCCGGTAGTGAACAAGAAAGGGCAGGCGCTCGGCTGGGTGACGAGCGCGGCGGTCGACGTCGACGGCGTGATCCTCGGCCTGGCCTATATCCAGAGCCGGTACGCGAAACCGGGCGAGGAGATCGGCGTCTTCAACCTGCCGCAGAAGCCGCTCGTGGAGAAGGGCAACAAGGCGGAGTTGGCGCCCGGCGACAAAATCGCCCTGTCCGACAGCGCCGTCCTGCTCCCGCGCTTCCCCGACAAGGCAGAACGCGCGCACTGGCGCGAGTAACGGCTAACCACAAAGCCACGAAGAACCGAAGGTTCACGAAGGACAAGCAATCGCGCCGCTTGATCTTCGTGAACCTTCGGTTCTTCGATCCTGGGTGGTGCGGGTATAATGCGGGGATATCATAATCAGGGAGAAGTTACATGGAGGACCTTCGCGGTCAACTGACACAGTTGCGGGAAGAGATTGCCACCATGGGGAGGCGTCTTTGACCTCGATGGCAAGCGGCAAGAGATAAGCGCCCTCGAAGAAAAGACTGCGGACGCGAGCATCTGGGCCGATCCCGACCTGGCCAAAGTGACGATGCGGGACCTGTCCGCGCTGCGCGAACAGGTCGGCACCTGGGACAAGGTCGCGGCTGAGACGGACGATGCCCTACTCATGCTGGAGATGGCGGCTGAGGAAGGGGACGAGTCGGCACTTGCCGACGTCGCGCAGGAGGTCGAGCGGCTGAACAAGCGCTACGCCGATCTGGAGTTCCAGTTGGCGCTTGGCGGCCCGTACGACCGGAGCGACGCGATCCTCTCCATCCACGCGGGCGCGGGCGGCACCGAAGCGCAGGACTGGGCGCTGACCCTCATGCGGATGTACCTGCGCTGGGCCGAGCGCCGCGGCTATGAGAGCGAAATCACGAACCAGCTGGAGGGCGAAGAAGCAGGGATCAAGACGGTCACGATCGAAATCCGCGGCCCCTTCGCGTATGGCTATCTCAAGTCGGAGCGCGGGGTGCACCGGCTCGTGCGCATTAGCCCGTTCGATTCCTCCGCCCGGCGTCATACGTCCTTCGCGCTCGTGGAGGTGTTGCCCATTCTGGATGACCGCATCGAAGTGGAGATCGACCCAAACGAACTCAAAATCGATGTATTCCGTTCGTCCGGCGCGGGCGGCCAGAACGTGCAGAAGAACTCGACCGCGGTGCGCCTCACCCATATCCCCACGGGCATTGTCGTCACCTGCCAGAACGAACGCAGCCAGTTGCAGAACCGGGAGTCGGCCCTGCGGGTGCTGCGCGGCAAGCTGTATGACATCGAGTTGCAGAAGCTTGAATCGGAGCAGGCGCTGCTGAGAGGCAAGCATGTCGAGGCCGGCTGGGGCAACCAGATTCGCTCTTATGTCTTGCACCCTTACCAGATGGTGAAGGACCTCCGGACAGACGTTGAGACGGGCAACACGGGCGCGGTGCTGGACGGCGACCTCGATCAGTTCATGGAAGCCTGGCTCAAGCAACAGGTCGGGGTTACTTGACGCGGCTATCATGATCATTACCAGCGCTAAGAACCCACGCATCAAACAGGTCGTCGACCTGAAGGATCGCCGCGAGCGCGAGCAAACAGGGCTCACTCGGGTGGAGGGTTACGAGGAAGTGCGCTTCGCCGTGCGGACCGGGGCGAAGCTCTCCTCGCTCATTTTCTGCCCGGAGCTCTTCCGCTCGGACGAGGAGCGCGGCCTGCTGGCGAAGATCGCGGGCAGCGGCGTGGAGGCAATCGAGGTCAGCCGGGAACTGTTTGAGCGCGTCGCCTACCGCGAAGGTGTCGACGGCTGGCTCGGGTTGGTCCCCACGCCGTCCCATGCCCTGAGCGCGCTCCGCCCGCGCGACCCGGCATTTATTGTCGTCGTCGATGCGGTCGAAAAGCCCGGCAACCTTGGCGCAATCGTGCGCACCGCGGAGGCCGCGGGCGTGGACGCGCTGATCTCCGCCGACCCCGTCACCGACTGGGGCAACCCCAACGTAGTCCGAGCGAGCAAGGGCGCGGTGTTTGGCATACCGGTGGCGAACGCAGGCAGCGATGAAACCATTGAGTGGCTCCGTGCGCGAGGGATCAAGAGCGTGGTCACGACGCCGCAGGCCGGGAAACTGCACACGGAGGCGGACCTGACAGGGCCGGTCGCGGTCGTCGTGGGATCTGAGAAGTATGGCGTAAGCAAGCGCTGGCTGGAAGAGGCGGAAATGACCGTGCGCATCCCGATGGTGGGTCGCATCGACTCGCTCAACGTCGCGACTTCCGCCGCGCTCCTCATCTACGAGGTCGTCCGCCAGCGAGGAGCTTCCCGATGAAACCAGCCCCACCTCCCCGCATCAGCCTGCTCCTTGCGGACAAGTGGGCCGATTACGAGCTCCTCGACAGCGGAGATGGCGCGAAGCTGGAACGCTTCGGCCCGTATCGCCTGGCGCGGCCGGAGAGCGGCGCATTCTGGCGTCGGGGCCTGCCCTCGTCCGAGTGGGAGGCGGCAGATGCCACCTTCACCACCGCAGACGAGGAAGGCGCGGGGCGCTGGGATTTCCGCCGGCCAATGGACGCGACCTGGACAATGCGCTACGGCGCGCTGCGCTTCTCCGTCCATCCCACGCCTTTCCGCCATGTGGGCCTCTTCCCCGAGCAGGCCGTCCATTGGGATTGGGCGGGCGCCTTGATCCGCGCGGCGAAGCGGCCCGTCAAGGTGCTCAACCTCTTCGGCTATACCGGGCTGGCATCGCTGGCCGCGGCGGAGGCCGGCGCGTCGGTGACGCACGTCGACGCCTCGCCGAAAAGCATCGAATGGGCGCGGGAGAATCAAAGGCTGTCTGGCCTGGCCGACCGGCCCATCCGCTGGCTGGTGGACGATGCATTGAAGTTCGCGCGGCGGGAAGCGCGGCGAGAGTCACGGTACGACGCGCTCATTATCGACCCGCCTAAGTTCGGACGCGGGCCGAAGGGCGAGGTGTGGAAGCTGGCCGAGTCGCTGCCCGCGCTTCTGGAGGCGTGTCGAGCGGTGCTCACGAAGCAGCCGCTCTTCATCATCCTCACGGTGTATGCCATCCGCGCATCTTCGGCCGGCCTGCAGTATCTTCTTGAGCCGGCGGTTGAGGGGCTTGGCGGACGGATTGAGGTCGGCGAGATGGGCCTTGCGGAGCGGGATCGCGGCCGGGTGTTGTCCACCGCCATCTACGCCCGCTGGACGGCATAAGGTTGCTTGCCCACAGAAAACGCAGAGAGCGCAGAGTAGCTCCCAAAAGCCCCTCTACGCTCTCTGTGGCAAAAGATCTGATGCCGCCCCGCGAAACGAATACAGGTCCGCGGTTAAGCGATGTTTACTGTCAGGCCGCAGCTTCCGCCGCAATGCTCCGGGCCTTCCGATCCTTCTTGCGGTCCTCGGTGCCCAGGATGCGCTTGCGCATGCGGATGCTCTTTGGCGTGATCTCAACTAACTCGTCGTCCGCGATATACTCAAGGCAGTCGTCGAGCGACATGTTAATCGGCGTTTCCAGGTGAACCAGTTCCTCTCCCCCTGACGCCCGGTGATTGGTGAGGTGCTTCTTCTTGGTCACGCTCAACGCGAGATCATCGTCGGTGGGCCGACGTCCCACAATCATCCCTTCGTACACTTCCACGCCGGGTCCGATGAACAGC
>JALOOB010000243.1 GCA_025454635.1 Anaerolineae bacterium | reverse complement strand
CACGACGATCACATCGTGGTGGACCAGGCGGGCCAACATCGCGCCATCCCCACTTGCACGGTGCTGTGGGCCGCGGGGGTGCAGGCATCGCCGCTGGCGAAGGCGCTCGGGCAGGCGAGCGGGGCCGAAGTGGATCGCGCGGGTCGGGTCAGAGTTGGGCCGAACCTGACACTGCGCGGACATCCCGAGGTCTTTGTGATCGGGGACATGGCGTTGAGCCTCGGCGCGGACGGCAAGCCGCTGCCCGGCGTCGCGCCGGTGGCGATGCAGCAGGGCCGATTCGCGGCGAAACTGATCAAGGCGCGGCTGGAAGGGCGGGGGCTGCCGCCGTTCCGCTATAAGGATAAGGGCAGCATGGCGACCATTGGGCCGGCGGCCGCGGTCGCGCACGTCGGGCCGTTCAAATACAACGGGTATCTCGCCTGGCTGTCGTGGCTGTTCATCCACCTGCTGTATATCGCGGAGTTCGACAATCGCCTGCTGATCCTGATCCAATGGGCGTACAACTACTTCACGCGCAACCGGGGCGCGCGGCTGATCACGGGCAGCGTGAACGCGCCGCCGCTGACGGTGCGCGAGCTGGAGAAGGAAAAGGTCGAGGTGCGCGAACTGGAGAAGGTCGGGTAGGGGGCGACCGCCGGTCGCCCCCTACTTCTAATGCAACTCTAATCCTCGTCCGTATCCCTTCGCGCTATAATACGTGTGCGCCCGGCAGCCCCTGCCTGGCGCGCATTCTTGTGTCATCCTCACTTCTCCGAGGCGCTCTCATATGATCGAAGTGTCAGAGCTTAGAAAGTCGTATGGCTCGGTCGAAGCGCTCCGCGGGGTCAGCTTCGACATCGCGCCTGGTCAGATCGTCGGCCTGCTGGGCCCGAACGGCGCGGGCAAGACGACGATCATTAAGATCCTGACCGGTTATCTTCAGCCCGACGCAGGCATCGTGAAGGTCGACGGGCTGGACGTGCTGACCCGCACGCGCGACGCGCAAAAGGGCATCGGCTACCTGCCCGAGAACGCGCCGCTGTACTCCGAGCTGTCGGTTCAGGGCTATCTGCGGTTCATTGCCGACCTGCGGGAAATCCCGGCGGCGCAGCAACCCGCGCGGCTGTCCGAAGCGGTGTATGCGACCGGGCTGCAGGAGCATCTCACGCGGCCGATCGGCACGCTGTCGAAGGGCTTCCGGCAGCGCGTCGGCCTGGCGCAGGCCATCCTGCACCAGCCGAAGCTGCTGATTCTCGACGAGCCGACCGTGGGCCTCGACCCAACCCAGATCGTCGAAATCCGCCGGCTGATCCGGCGGCTGGCCGAGAGGTCGACCATCCTCTTCTCCACGCACATTCTTTCGGAGGTCGAGGCGCTCTGCGACCGCGCCATCATCCTGATTAACGGCCTCGTCAAGGCGGACGCGAAGCTGGCCGATCTCGAAGAGACGTCGGACGCGGTGCTGGTGCTCGGCAAGCGCGTCGAGGGCGCGGAACGCTGCCTGCGCTCGCTGCCCGGCGTGCGCGGCATCGAGCCGCTGCGGGGGACTGACGGCCACGTGGTCTACCGCATCATGGGCATGGGCGACGTCGACCTGTGCCCCGCGGTGTATGACCTTGCGCGGCAGGAGAACTGGCCCGTGCGCGAGCTGCGCCGCGACGCGCGGACGCTGGAAACCGTGTTCAACCAGCTTGCGACCGGCTCGGCAGAGGCGCGGGGGCAGTAAGATGAAGCAGACTTTGTCGATTGCCCGCAAGGAGCTTGCGGCCTACTTCGGGTCGCCGATGGCCCTCATCTTCGTCGGCGCGTTTCTCGCGGTCACCCTGTTTGCGTTCTTCTGGGTCGACACCTTCTTCGCGCGCGGCATCGCGGACGCGCGGCCCCTGTTCCGGTGGATGCCGGTGCTGCTGATCTTCCTCGTCGCGGCGCTCACGATGCGCCAGTGGAGCGAGGAGCAGCGCGGCGGCACGCTGGAGGTGCTGCTGACCCTGCCCGTCAGCAAGGTGCAGCTCGTTCTGGGTAAGTTCATCGCGGTCATGGCGCTCGTCGCGCTGGCGCTGGCGCTGACCCTGTTCCTGCCCATCACCGTCGCGATCCTCGGCCCGCTGGACTGGGGCCCGGTGATCGGCGGCTACCTTGCTGCGCTGCTCATGGCCGCGGCGTATGCCGCCATCGGCCTGTTCGTCTCCTCGCGCACCGACAACCAGCTCGTCGCGCTCATCCTCACCGTCATCATCGGGGGCGCGTTCTACCTGATCGGCTCGCCCGGCGTGACCGACTTCGCGCCCGGCGCGCTGGGCGACATCCTGCGCGGCCTCGGCGCGGGCAGCCGCTTCGAGAGCATCGAGCGCGGGGTCATCGACCTGCGGGACCTGATCTATTACGGGAGCATCACGGGCATTTTCCTGACGCTGAACGTCCTCTCGGTGGACCGCAAGCGGTGGGGGACGGGCGAACGGACGCAGAAGTACCGGCGCGGGCTGATCCTCACGTCCGCGCTCGTCATCGCCAACCTCATCCTGCTCAACGTCTGGGTTTACCCGCTGACGATGCTGCGGCTCGATCTGACGCGCGAGGGCGAGTACAGCCTGTCGGGCACGACGAAAGACCTGCTCGCGGGGCTGAGCGAGCCGCTGACGATCCGCGCGTATGTGAGCGAGAAAACCCACCCGCTGCTCGCGCCGCTCAAGCCGCAACTGGCCGACCTGCTGCGCGAGTACGAGATCGCGGGGCGGGGGCAGGTCACGGCGGAGGTGATCGACCCGACGACCGACCCGGATGCCGAGGTTGAGGCAAACCAGACTTATGGCATCCAGCCGTCGCCGTTCCAGGTGGCGGGGCGATACGAGGCGTCGGTGATCAACGCGTACTTCGACGTGCTGGTGCGCTACGGCGACCAGAGCGAGGTGCTGAACTTCCGCGACCTGATCGAAGTGCAGGCGAACCGCGACGGAACGCCGGACGTGCGCTTCCGCAACCTGGAATATGACTTGACGCGCACGGTCAAGCGCGCGACCTCCGGCTTCCAGAGCGTCGACAACCTGCTGGCCTCGCTGCCGGCCGAGACGAAGCTGACGCTGTTCGCCACCGCCGGCGCGCTGCCCGAGCAACTGCGGGACGCGCCAGCCACCTTTGAGAAGGTCGGGCAGGAACTCGCGGCCAAGTCGGGCGGCAAGCTGACGTTTAACGCGGTCGATCCCGACGCGCAGGGGGCCGCGGTCACGCGCCAGCAACTGCTAGAGGAGTACAACCTGCGGCCCATCCAGGCGTCGCTCTTCGACACGGAGACGTACTATCTCGACATGATCCTGGAGTCGACGGGCGCGGACGGGCAGGTGCAGCGGCAGTTGGTGACGCCCGCGGGCGACCTGAGCGAGGCGGGTATCCGCACGGCGGTCGAGGCCGCGCTCAAACGGTCGTCGTCGGGCTTCCTCAAGGTGATCGGCTTGTGGACCCCGCCCGAACTCCCGACGCAGAATATGTTCGGGCAGCAGCAGCCGCCGCTCCGCACGTGGCAGGAACTCCGCCAGCAGCTTAGCCGCGACTACACGGTGCGCGACGTCGATCTGTCGAGCGGGCAGGCGCCGTCGGATATCGACGCGCTGATGATCGTCTCGCCGCAAGGGCTGGACGACAAGGCGAAGTTCGCGGTCGACCAGTTCCTGATGCGCGGGGGCTCGGTTATCGTGGCTGCGGGCAATTACAGTATCGCGGTCGACGAGATGAGCGGCGGGCTCGCGCTGAACCCGGTCGACGGCGGGCTGAACGACCTGCTCGAACACTACGGCGTCACGGTCGAGAAGTCGATCGTGATGGACCCGCAAAACGAGCCGTTCCCGTCGCCGGTCGAGCGGCAGGTGGGCGACGTGGTCGTGCGTGAGATGCAGGCGCTTAATTACCCGTTCTTCGTCGACGTGCGCCCGGATGCCATGGACCGGGCGAATCCGATCACGAGCAAGCTCAACGCGGTCACGCTCAACTGGGCGTCGCCCGTGAAGCTGGACGAGGCGAAGAACGCGGGCCGCGAGGCAAGCGTGCTGCTGGAGTCCAGCCCGCGCTCGTGGCTGCGCACCAGCCTGGACGTTGCGCCAGACCTCGAGCAGCACCCGGACCTTGGCTTCCCGATGGAGGGTGAGCAGGCGGCGCGGCCGCTGGCGGTCGCGGTGACGGGCAGGTTCGACAGCTTCTTCAAAGGCAAGGCGAACCCGCTGCTGCAAGGCGCGGCCCCCAGCGAGGCGGGAGCGCCGCCGGAGGCGGCGGCGACGCCCACGCCCGTCGCTCCGACCAGCGGCGTGCTGGAAAGTTCTGCTGACGGCGCGCGGCTCGTCGTCATCGGCTCGGGCGAGTTCCTCACCGACGTGATCTTCCAGGTGTCGTCGAGCCTGAACGCTGACCGCTACCTGAACAGCCTGCAACTGGCGCAGAACGCGGCCGACTGGGCCGTGGAGGACACCGACCTGCTCAACATTCGCGCGCGGGGCACGTCCACGCGCGTGCTCGACCCGATCGCCGCGCCGCAGCAGCGACTGGTGGAGTTCGCCAATTACGGCTTGGCGCTGCTCGCGCTGATCCTGATCGCGGTGTTCTGGAACCTGCGGCGGAAGAACGAAAAGCCCATGACGCTGGTGGGAGAGAAACGATGAACAAGTGGCAGCGTATCCTGACGATTCTGCTGCTCGCGCAGCTTGCGCTCGGCGTGTTCGTGTTCTGGCCGCGGCCCGCGGCCGGCAGCGGCGGGCAGCCGCTCTTGGGGGGACTGACCGCAGACCAGATCACCGGCCTCGCGATCACTGACGAGGCGGGCAATGTGACGAAGCTGGCGAAGCAGGGGGACGGGTGGATCGCGCCCGAAGCGGGCGCGTACCCGGCGGACGCGGCGAAGGTCGCGCCGGTGCTCGACAAGCTGATCGCGCTCAAGACGGGCCGGCTGATCGCGCAGACGTCGCAGAGCCACGCGCAGCTTCAGGTGGCGGACGAGAATTTCGTCCGCAAAATCGACATAACTAAGGCCGACGGGACGACGCAGACCGTCTACCTGGGCTCGCCGGCGGGCGGACAGGCCGCCCACGTGCGGCTGGCCGGGCAGGACAACGTGTATCTCGGCAGCGGGCTTGCCTCTTGGGAGGTCGACAGCAGCCTGCTCAACTGGATCGACCCGATCTACGTGAGCTTCAACGCGGCCGACCTGACCGGCCTGACGTTGGAGAACAAGAACGGCGAGTTTGCGCTGACGCGCGACGCGGGGGGCGGCTGGCAGCTGGCCGGGCTGGGCGCGGGGGAGATGGTCGACCAGGACAAGGTGAACAATCTCGTCAACGCGCTCACGTCGCTGCGGATGACGAAGCCGCTCGGCAAGACGGAAGACGCGGCCTGGGGCATGGCCGCGCCGAGCGCGACCGTGATGCTGCAGGTCAAGGACGGCGAGCAAGTCAAGAGCACGACGCTGACGCTTGGCGCGCAGGACCCCGCGGACAACTCGTATGCGGCGAAGTCCTCCGACTCGGAGTTCTACGTGCGGGTGGCGGAGTTTGCGGCGCAGGACCTCGTGGAGCGCGACCGCACGGGGTTCCTGCCTGCCACGCCGACGCCGGCCGAAACGGCCGCCCCGCTGCCGCTGGGCACGCCGGCGCCGTAGACAGGCGCGACG
>JALOOB010000242.1 GCA_025454635.1 Anaerolineae bacterium | reverse complement strand
CATGGTCGTCGCAGGCTGCGCCGGCCAGGGTGAAGCGGGCAATCAGGGGGGCTCCGCCACCGGGGGCGGCGCCACTGGCAGCGATACGATGTCGGGCACCCCCGGCGCGCAGTTGACCGACATGCCCGGCACGGGCGACAGCGGCGCGACCGGCGGCGCAGACACGACTGGCTCCGGTGCGGACACCACCGGTGCGGACACCACCGGCACGGATGCCACCGGCAACACTGACACCGGCGTAAGCGGCTCGGACACGGGCCAGGGTGCCGGCTCCGACGCGAGCAGCGGAACGAGCGGCGGGACCTCCAGCACGGAAGGCTCCACGGGCGGCGGCAGCGGCTCGACCAACACGGGCGGCACGGGCTCGGACGCAGCGGGTTCCGGCTCCATGAGCGGTAACTTCATGGGCCGCTGGAACTTCGCAATGCTGGAAGGCTGCACCGTGGGTTCGGCCGGCGGCGCGGGCATGACCGGTTCGACCGGCTCGGATGCCAGCGGCGCGGGCGCGACGGGCGCCATGACTGACACGACCGGCACGACGGGCACGACCGGCGCGGCGAACTCGGCCGACGCGCAGACGATGACCTGCACGGTCGACGGCAATTCCTACCTGATCGAGCTGCGGAGCGGTGACGCGGGCAGCGCGGCGACGCTTCAGGAATGGGCGCAGTCTGACATGGGCGCCGGCGCCGAGGGCTCCGAAGACGCGGGCGAGATGACGGAAACGAGCGTCGGCAGTTTCGATGCGGTGACCGTCCGCCTGCCTGACGCGATGGCTCAGGGTGGCGAGTTCTCCGGGGCAACGTGCGCGACCCGCACGTACGTCTGGGGCATGGGCAACGCCAGCGGCGCCGGCAACAGCGACAACGCCGGGAGCGGCAGCGATAGCTCGGGCCAGGGTAATTCCGGCCAGGGCAACAGCGGCGCGAACGACAACAATGCGAAGAACCTGCTGATCGTCACGGTCTACCAGACCAGCGGCGATGAGTGCAACGCGGATCAGGTCATGACGCAGTTCCTTGCCGGCTTCCAGAACGGCTCCGACAGCGACACGGGCAGCGGGTCCGGCTCGGACAGCGGCTCCGGCACGTCCGGCAGCGGTACGGGCACGACGACGCCCTGACGCATCGAGTAGAGTAAACATAAGAGACCAGGCTCCGCCTCTGCCCGAGGCTCGACGCCTGGTCTCTTTTTGACATTCTGCGCCCCCTCCGCTATGCTGGACTTACATTCTGACCGAAAGGAGGCGCGCAAAAGCCTATGGTGTCCATACCCGGCACTGTACTTGGTGGCAATCTGTCCAACATGAGCTCGAGTGCGCCGATTGGAGCAGCGATCTAGCGGGCTATGCTGTGCCCCTCTTTCGCGGCCGCGGCGCATAAGCGCCGGCGGCTGTTTTGTTTAACCGACAAGAGGGGTAAAGCACCTTGTCTCGCATTCGCACACAAGACTGGCTGAATGAGGACTTCGACCCGCGCGTCCCGCGACGACGGGCCGACCTGACCAAGGGGCTGCGCGGGGAGCGGGCCGACCGGTACAGCGACCAGGCGATCATCGACGAAATCCTGGCCCACGCGGACGATCCGGAAGCGCAAGCCGCGGCGTTCAATCCAACCTACCAGGGCGCGCGCTACGAGCGCGTCTGGATTCGCAACTACCTCGGCGCGTTCTACGACCGGCGGCTGATCTCCGACGTGCTGCGCAAGGTGAAGGGCGGCAAAGAGGCCACCGTTTACTGCTGCAGCGCGGGGAGTCTTGCCCCGGGCGACCTGGTCGCAGCGAAGATTTACCGCCCGCGGCAGTTTCGCAATCTCCGCAACGATGCGCTCTACCGGCAGGGTCGCGAGATCCTCGGCGCGCGCGGACAGCCGGTGCGCGACCGTCGCGCGCTCGTCGCCATCCGGGAGGGCACGCGCAAGGGCAAGGAGATGGAGCACGTCTCCTGGCTCGCGCACGAATACGCGTCGCTGCGCGCGCTCCACGCCGCGGGCGTGCCCGTGCCTGAGCCGATCGCATTCGCCAACAACACGGTCTTAATGGAGTACTGCGGGGACGCAAAACGCCCCGCGCCCGCGCTTCACAGCGTCCGGCTGAGCCTGTCCGAGGCGCGCGACCTGTTCGCTTCGCTGCTGCGCGATGTGGAAACCATGCTCGCCAACGGCCGAATCCATGCGGACCTCTCTGCGTTCAACGTGCTCTACTGGCGCGGCGAGTACCGCATCATCGACTTCCCGCAGTCGGTCGATCCGGCCACGCACGACTCGGCCCTCGATCTGCTCCAGCGCGACGTGACCCGCATCTGCCAGTACTTCGCGCGCTACGGCATCGCGTCGCATGCGTCCGCCCTCGCGCAGGCCATGTGGGAGCGGCAAATGATCTGACCACGGGGACGGGAGCGTCGTCAGCGGCTGAATCAGGCGACGCGCAGGCGCTCCCGCCCTGGATCAACTCACCATCCTTATTCAGCGTCGGGTATGGCTACTGCTGCGTGTGTGTCTCGCCGATGTCCGTCCGGCCGCGGGCATCCGGCTCTTCGCCGGTCGCCGTGTACCGCTGCGCCTCGTCGGCCAGCTCGTCCGCCCACTGCTCGCGGGGAAGGGGGCTGTTGAGCTCGATCAGGTTGCCATCCGGGTCGCGCAGGTGCGCGGTGCGAATGCCCCAATCGGGCCGGTCGGTCAGGTCTGCCACGAACTGCGCGCCGCGTGCCTTGAGCACCCCGACGGTCGAGTCGAGGTCCGCCGCATCAAAGACCAGCATTCCGTGATCGCCGTGCGCGCTGCCTTCGCGGCCGTCCAGCCCGATCAGCGCCTCCGGCATCCCGCGCCGGTCCATGAGGGCGAGCATCCCGCCGCCGCGCGGCGGGCGGAAGTCCGCATAGCCCGAGCCCTCCGCGCCCCACTGCACCGCAAAGCCCATGACGTCCCGGTAGAACCGGAAGCACTCGTCGAAGTTGTCGACCAGCAGCCGCACGTGCGTCAGTTTCATAGCCTTCCCCCCTTGGTGGCGGTTCAAAGAAACCAGGTTCCGGCGCCACTCTGTGACGTTTTAGAAACCTGGTTTCTGTTCCAGCATATGCGTAGTTCGCGGCCGCGTGACGTGCGTGGCTTCCATTCGCCCGATTCGAGAATAGAGCCGGCCTCCGCGTCCACGCAACGGCATCCGCCGCGCGCTTTACGTTCCTGTGAAGAAGGCTTGGACATCTTCGAACCGCCGCGTCGGCCGCCCGTCCGGAAGCGCGGCGAGTATCTTCTGACCGTAGGACTTCTCCAGGATGCGCGAGTCGAGCAGCGCGATGACGCCGCGGTCGCTCTCCGTGCGCACCAGCCGCCCCGCGCCCTGCCGCAGGGTCAGGATCGCGTGGCTCAGTTGCAGCTCGTTGAACGGGTTCCCCTGCCGGTCCGCCACCAGCTTTTCCTGCCGCTTGAGCACCGGATCGTCTTGCGGGAGGAACGGAATCTTATCCAGGATCACCATTGACAGCGCGTCGCCGGGCACGTCGACCCCCTCCCAGAAGGAACGCGTCGCAAACAGGACTGCGTGGCCGTGCGCCTGGAACCGGTCAAGAAGGTCCCGCCGTGACGTCCGGCCATCCTGGATCAGGCTGAGGAACGGGAGTTGCGGCGCGACCAACTCGAAGAGCTGCCCCGCGCGCCGCTTGCTCGTGCACAGCACGAACGCTCGCCCCCGGCTTGCCAGTGCCAGCCGCGTCACTTCTGCGGCCAGCCGCTGCAGGTAACGCTCCTCGCCGGCGCCCTCGTAGGCCGGCGTCAGTCCAGGCGGCGTGTAGATCAGCACGTGGCTCTTGTAGTCGAACGGACTGGGGATGCGCACGAGCGCCGTCTCCCGCCCTTCGGCATAGGCGCCGATGTTGCGCTGAAACCAGGTGAGATCAGCGCCGAGCGCCAGCGTCGCGCTCGTGCACACCACGCGCGGCCACGCCTCGAACAAATCCGATTGGAGCCGCGCCTGCACTTCGAGCGGCCGGTAAGTTAACTTGAGCCCACCGATCTCGCCTGAGCGTTGTTCGTCGATAAGCTCGCAGATGCGGATCGCGGCGGGCGGCTCGGGCACCGACAGCGCGCGGACCGTAGAAACGGCTTCCAGCGCCTGCCGCTGCAGCGTCTCGAACTGCCCCTCGGCCTCACGCTCCGGTGTGAAGCCTGTCAGCTTCCGTGAGATTGCGTTGAGCGTATCGAATAAGCGCAGCCCTTCCTGGATTTCGCCCGTTGCCGCCCAGCGCGTCGCGAATCTGCCCGGCCGTCCCTGGCTCAGCGCGGCGAAGAACGCCTGGTTATACTCCGCTGCCTGCCGCCGCAACTCGCCGTCGGCCGCGTCGCGCACCATCGGGTGGTTGATGAGCGCGGGCAGCGTCTCATATTCGAGCGACTGTGACAGCGCGCCGATCGCGTAATTCTGGAGCTCATGCGCCTCATCAACGATGAGCAGCGGGCGCACGGGCAGCGCCGTGTTCGCCATCTGCAACGCGTTGAAACAAAGCACTGCGTGGTTGGTAACAACGAGGTCGGCGTCCTGCGCATTCTGCTTCGCCTTTTCGTAGAAGCAGTTGCGATACTCGGGGCACTTGAACCCCTCGCACGAGCGATGGTCGACGGTAACGCTCGCGGCCATCCCCGGCGGCAGCCCCATTTCCTCGATATCCCCGGATGGCGCGCGCTCCAGCCCCGCCTGGATTCGCTCGTAGTCGTCGCCGAAGCTGGACAGCTTGCGCTGCTTAGGCTTCATGTCGCGCAGCTTGAGCTGGCAGACGTAGTTCGACCGCCCCTTAAGCAGCGCCGCGCTGAACTGCCGCGGCGCGATCTCGCGCAGGGTGGGGAGGTCCTTGTGCCACAACTGCGCCATGAGGGCTTTGTTCGAAGTGCTGATCAGCGCAGGCGCGCCTGACCATATGGCGGGGACCAGATAGGCGAAGGATTTGCCGATGCCGGTGCCGGCCTCGATCAGCGCGTGGGCGGGCTTGCGCAGCAGCGCGGCGATCTGCTCGGCCATGCGCACCTGGCCGGGCCGCGGCCGGTAGCGTTCGCCCAGCACGCGCTGGACCGGCCCGCCCGCGACAAACAACGGCCCCATCTCGGGGCACTCAATAGGCTCGGCCGCGTCCTCGGCGCCGGACGCACGCGCCCCGTAATAGTCAACTTCATCCTCGGGGTGCGGGTCAAAGGGGTCGAAAGGAGCGTCGGCAAAAGGGTCAGGATACGGGTCCATGACGGCCATTATAGCGCACGTGTTCGACGCGCCAAACCTGAAAGGAGGGAGTACGCTCATCGCACAATGAAAACACGTAAGCCACGGAGCGCACAGAGGAGAGAGCGGCCTCTGTTTTCTCTGCGGTTAAGTGTTCTCACGCCGCGACCGCGAACAGGCACTTGAGATACGCTGCCTCGGGGAACCGCACGGGGTGATCCAATGCGTGGCCGGTCCGCTCGAGCTCGCGCAGCGGCCGTCGTGCGGCCCGCGCGGCCTCCGTCACTGTTGCAAAGAAGTCATCCGCGCTGACCCGGCTGGAGCACGACGCAAGCGCCACGATGCCGCCCGGCGCGGTCACCTTCAGCGCCAGTTCGGTCAGCCGCGCATATGACCTCAGCGCGGCCGGGGTCTCCGACGCGCGCTTGGCA
>JALOOB010000241.1 GCA_025454635.1 Anaerolineae bacterium | reverse complement strand
AGCCAAAAATCCTGCGGAAGGTTAAGGGCAAGGAATTGCTCGGCCTGCACTACAAGCCGCTCTACACCTTCCTGCCCGTGACGCAGGACTACTGCTACGTCATCCCCGGCGACTTCGTCAGCACGGAGGACGGCACCGGCCTCGTCCACATCGCGCCCGCGTTCGGCGCGGACGACATGGAGGTGGGGCGTAAGTTCGGCCTGCCCACGCTGATGACCGTCGACGCGGCGGGGCGCTTCATCGACGAGGTGGAGCCGTGGCGCGGGGTGTTCGTCAAGGATGCCGACCCGTTCATCCAGCGCGAGCTGACCGAGCGCGGGCTGATGTTTAAGCAGGGCGTCTACGAACACACCTACCCGTTCTGCTGGCGCTGCGACACGCCCCTCCTCTACTATGCGCGCAGCACCTGGTACATCAAGACAACCGTGTTTAAGGACCGGTTAGTCAAGAATAACCAGGAGATAAACTGGGTTCCGGAGCACATTCGCGACGGTCGCTTCGGCGAGTGGCTGGAGAACAACATCGACTGGGGCCTCGCGCGCGAGCGTTACTGGGGGACGCCGCTGCCGTTCTGGGTGTGCGACAACCCCAAGTGCGACCATCAGGAGTGCGTCGGGTCGGTCGCGGAGCTGAGCCAGAAGACGGGGCGCAAGTTCATGAACCCGCGCTACCTGGCGCAGCAGATGAATCGCTGGCCCGACCCGGACCAGCCGGGGACCGAGCCGCTCGACCTGCACCGGCCCGCAGTGGACGAGTTGACGTGGGGCTGTTCCAAGTGCGGGGCCGGGACCATGCGCCGCGTGCGCGAGGTGGCGGACGCGTGGTTCGACTCCGGCTCCATGCCCGTGGCGCAGTGGCACTACCCGTTTGAGAACCGCGAGGTGTTCGCCGAGCAGTTCCCGGCGGACTACATCTGCGAGGCCATCGACCAGACGCGCGGCTGGTTCTACACACTGCACGCGGTAAGCACGCTGCTGTTCGACACCGTGTCGTTCAAAAACGTCATCTGCCTCGGCCACATCGTGGCGGAGGACGGCGGCAAGATGTCCAAGAGCCGCGGAAATGTGGTCAACCCGTGGACGGTGTTCGATCTGCACGGCGCGGACGCAACGCGCTGGTACATGTACACGGCCAGCCCGCCCGGTAACACGCGGCGCTTTAGCGCGAACCTGGTCAAGGAGGTCGTGGGCCGGTTCCTGCTAACGCTGTGGAATAGCTACAGTTTCTTCGTGACCTACGCGAACCTGAACGATTTCGATCCGACGGCAGCGCAGGCGCCGCTCGAGGAGCGGTCGGTGCTTGACCGGTGGGTGTTGGCGCGGCTGCACGATATGGTGGTCGACGTGACGAATGCTCTCGAGACCTATGACGTAACCGGGGCGACGCGGCCCATCTCGGAGTTCGTCGACGAGTTGAGCAACTGGTACGTGCGGCTCAGCCGGCGCCGTTTCTGGAATGTGGAACCCGGCGAGAAGGCGCAGCGCGAGAGCCTGGGCGCGCATCAGACGATGTACGAGGTGCTCGTGACGCTGGCGCACCTGCTTGCGCCGTTCACGCCATTCCTGGCCGACGAGATGTACTGCAACCTGGTCGGCGGCGGCAACTGCGCGCGCGGCGCGGGCGACCGGCCGGTCAGCGTCCATCTGAGCCGCTGGCCCGAGCCGCAGAGCTACCAGGCCAATCCGCAACTGCTTGCCGAAATGGCGCTTGCGCAGAAGGTGGTTGGCCTGGGCCGCGCGGCGCGCGAGAGCGCATCGCTCAAGCTGCGACAGCCGCTGGCGGAGGCGTTCGTCGGCGTGCCGAGCAAGACAGAAGCCGACGCGCTGCTGCGGCTGGCCGGCGAGGTCGTGAAGGAGGAACTGAACGTCAAGGAGCTGCATCCGGTGAGCGCGGGCAGCGAGCTGGTGGACGTCCAGATCCACGCGCTTCCCAAGCAGCTCGGCCAGAAGCACGGCCGCAAGTTCCCGGCGATCAAGGCGGGGACGTCCAGATCCACGCGCTTCCCAAGCAGCTCGGCCAGAAGCACGGCCGCAAGTTCCCGGCGATCAAGGCGGCGCTGGGTGAGCTCGATCCGCTGACTGTCGCGCACGCGGTCGAGGCCGGCGAGGCCGTAACGGTGATCGTGGACGGCGAGACAATCGCCGTGTTGCCGGATGAGGTGCAGGTGCGCAAGCAGCCGAAGCCCGGCCTGGCCGTGGCGGAGGATGCCGGCTATCTCGTCGCAGTGACGACTGAACTGACCGACTCGCTGCGTTGGGAGGGCTACGCCCGCGAGGTGGTGCGCAACATCCAGGAGCTGCGGAAGAAGAGCGGCTTCGAGATCAGCGACCGGATCGCGACGACTGCCCAGGGCGGACCGGCTCTTGAGCCGATGTGGCGTGAGTTCGGCGCGGAGATCGCGCGCGAGACGCTGTCGACGCGCTTTGACGTGGCCGCCCCAGCCGTGGGCGCCTTCACCGCGAGTTTGAGCCTGGACGGGCAGGAAGTGGTGTTGGGGGTACAGAAGGCGTAGAGCATGCGAGCTGTGGCGTGGACATCCGAGGCTGCGATCGTTACCGCGGCAAAGCAGCCTCGGACGTCCGCTCCGCCGTCTCGCTGCTTTGCGGAATCCATCACCTCCCATTACAATACTTTTCGCCGGCGATGTGCCAGCAGCCGGTATCCCGGAGCGCTGATGCTCCTCAGAGGACTTCCGATGTTGTCACCCGAACGGATCGAACGTCTGCGCGGGTACCTCCTGGAACAACAAGCCACGCTTCAGCAGCAACTCATCGGACTCGCCGACGCTGCGCAGGAGGCCAACGTAGGGCTCGGCAACCACATGGCGGAGGACGCGACCGCTGCGTTTGATCAGGCGGCCACGCTGTCGCTACGGCGGAATCACGAGCGAGCGCTCAAGCAGGTGGAAAGCGCGCTGGTCCGAATGGCCGAGCAGCGCTACGGCCGCTGCGAGCGGTGCGCGGAGGAAATTGACTTCGCCCGTCTCAAAGCAGTCCCGGAGACGACTCTCTGCATGAATTGCCAACGCGTGGTCGAACTACGCACCGTTTGAGACGATTTCCTCGCCGCTGACGACAACTTGCACGTCGCCGCGAGTTTTCGCCTCGTAGTCTGGAGATCGAAACCCTTCATGCGAAATATCCGCTGGATCTGGGTCGTGGTCATCGCGGCCGTCATCGTGGCGCTCGACCAATGGACCAAGTCCCTCATCGAGACGCGCATTCCCCTCTGGAGCAGCTACGCCCCCTTCCCGAACCTCGCTTCCTACTTCAACCTTGTGCACTATGAAAACTCGGGCGCAGCATTTGGCCTGCTGCGCGGCGGCGCGAGCTTCTTCATCGTCGTGGCAGTCGTCGTTGCGGTAATCATCGTCGTTTACTCGCGTTACCTTGCGCACGAGAATTGGGGAATGCGTATCGCGCTGGGCCTGATGCTGGGCGGCGCACTCGGGAACCTGGTTGACCGAATTACGAAAGACGGTCACGTCACCGACTTCCTCCTCTTCATGCTGCCGGTCGGGGATCGCGTCTATCAGTGGCCGGCGTTTAATGTGGCTGACACTTCCATCGTAGTGGGCACAATCCTGCTGGCGCTGCTCTTGCTGCGCAGTGAGACAGGCCAGACCGATCCCGCGCAAGTTGATCAGGGCGATCGAGGAGAAGCCAGGGCTTCTGAATGAACGTGGACGAATTTCCCAAGAACGCTTCGGAAGCGACGGCTCCCGGTGGAGACGAGGCTTCCGAAGTTTTGTTTGACGAAGGGACCGAAGATCCCGAAGCCGAAGTCCTCACCTTCGCCACGCAGACGGGCGGCGAGCGCCTCGACAAGTGGCTGGCGGGGCAAATGCCCGATCGCTCGCGCGCCGAAATTCAACGCTGGATCGAGGCGGGGCTGGTGACGCGGGCAGGCCGTCCGTTGAAGGCAAGCTATCGATTGGCAGATGGGGATGCAGTCGAAGTCCTGGTCCCGCCAGCGGAGAACTACGACGCCGAACCTGAGGATATCGCGCTCGATGTCCTTTACGAAGACCGCGACGTCCTCGTCATCAACAAGGCCGCGGGCATGGTCGTTCACCCCGCGGCGGGGAACTGGCACGGCACGCTCGTGAATGCAGTGCTCTTTCACGCGCCCGACCTGGAGGGCGTCGGCGGCGCCCATCGACCCGGCATCGTCCACCGGCTCGATAAAGACACTTCGGGCGTGATCCTGGTTGCCAAGAATGACGCCGCGCACCGCAAGCTGCAAGCGCAGTTCAAGAACCGCGAAGTCGAGAAGACGTACCTTGCGCTCGTCTACGGCGGACTGGATTCGGTCAAGGGCGAGATCAACGCGCCGGTCGGCCGCGATCCGCGCGACCGCAAGCGGATGGGCGTCGTCGCAGCAAGCCAGGGCCGCCCGGCCACGACCCGCTACGAGACGGTCTCAGTACACCGAATCCCGACGACTGGCGAGCGGCTCACCCTGCTTGCTTGCCGTCCCCTCACAGGGCGCACGCACCAGATACGCGTGCACCTGGCGCACATCCACCATCCCATTGTCGGCGACGAGGTCTACGGCCCGCGGCGGAAGCTGCCCTTCGCCTGCCCACGCCAGTTTCTCCACGCCGAAAGGCTGCGCTTTCGGCTGCCGTCCACGGGCGAAATGGTCGAATTCAGCGCGCCGTTGCCCTCGGATTTGCGGACAGTGCTCGACAGGGTAACAGCCTCATAAAACACAATGACACAGAGGCCGTTCTATCGCTTTCTTTGTGTCATTGTGTTGAGTGCTAAGAATGGCTGTCTGGCCTGCCCGGCACCTGGTGGCATTCCCGGCAGCGGGCCTCGTACACCTCGCTGGCGCCGACGAGGATGACGGGATCGCCATAGCGGGCAGGCTCCCCGTTAATCAGGCGCTGCGTTCGGCTGGCAGCAGCGCCGCACTGTACGCAGATGGCGTGCAGCTTGTCCACCATCTCCGCCTCGGCCATCAGCAGCGGCATCGGTCCGAACGGCTCGGCCCGAAAGTCCATGTCCAGCCCCGTAATGATCACCCGCAGCCCCTTGTCGGCCAGCGCGCGGGCTATATCTGCAATGCTCCAGTCGAAGAACTGCGCCTCGTCGATGCCGACCACCGTTGTCGCCGGATCTAGCCGCGCCCAAATCTCTGACGGGTGCTCGATCACCTCGGCCCCGTATTGCGCGCCGTCATGCGACGCGACCTTCATCACGTCATAACGGTTGTCGAGTCTGGGCTTAAACACCTGCGTTCGCTGTCGGGCGATTTCGGCGCGACGCACGCGTCGGATCAGTTCCTCGGTCTTCCCGCTGAACATGCTGCCGCAGATCACTTCGATCCATCCGCCCCGGGGCTGGAAGTAGGGTATCATGGTGCCATCCTCAGCAAAGAAAAAAGCTGGATACGGAGTGTATCCAGCTTTCGTCCATTACGCAATCTCTAGTCAGGGAGCGGTAATCCGACTACGCGTCGCCGCGGCGCTTCGCCAGCCGCTGCTGCTGCACGGTGCGCTTCTGCGCTTCCTGCTGCGCGCGGATGCCCTCGACCGTGTCGCTCGTGCGCTCGAGGCGCTTCATGAAGCGGTCGACTTGGCCGGCGGTGTCGACGATGCGCTGCTCACCCGTGTAGAACGGGTGGCACTGCGAGCAAATGTCGACCTTGAGTTCCGCCGACGTCGAGCCGACGGTATAGGTGTTCCCGCACGCGCAGATGACCCGCGCTTCGGGAAAATACTTCGGATGGATTTTGGTCTTCATGTTATGCCTCGGGATACACGCTGACGACCGGGCGACCGTTCTTCTCCTCGAACTTGACGAAACCGTCAGCAGTTGCGAAGAGAGTGTAGTCCTTGCCGAGGTCGGTGTTGAGGCCCGGATGGAACTTCGTGCCATGCTGGCGAACGATGATGTTACCCGACACCACCTTCTCGCCGCCGAACTTCTTCACGCCCAGGCGCTGGCCGACGCTATCGCGTCCATTGCGGCTCGAGCCGCCACCCTTTTTGTGTGCCATTTCTGATTCTCCTTACGCCTCGGGCCTAGGCCGCCTGAATGGCGTCAATACGCAGCCGAGTGAATGGTTGGCGATGGCCGGTTTTCACGCGTTGGCGCTTCTTCGGTACGTAATGGAAGTGCAGCACTTTGCGGCGGCGCGCCTGCAACGCGACCGTGGCAAGCACGGTGACGCCCGCGACGAGCGGCTGCCCGACTGTGATACTGTCGCCGTCTGCCACCAACAGGACACGCTCCAGCGTGATCTGCTGGCCTTTGTCACCCGGCAGCTTCTCGACTTCGATGAACCCTCCCGGCGTGGCCTTGTACTGCTTGCCGCCGGATTCGACTACTGCGAACATCCCCTTTTGCTCCTGGCGGGCCGCGCCCACCACGCGCTGTCTTTGACAGCAGGGCGGGACTTGGACTTGGCGGTCCGCGCGTAAATGTTGGCCGATAAACGCGCTGGCACGGCCCTGACTGAGCCGCACCGAACTCCCATTATAGCCAGTCGGACCTGGCTTGTCAAAAAGTGGGCCAAGTGAACCGTCGCAGGAGAGGAGGAGGCTGGCACTGTCGGGCGCGGCCGTCCCGACGCCCCCGTTGCGCTCAGCGCCGGTTTTCGTCGCGGCGGTAGCCCCGCGACTGCGTTTCAGCCGCGTTCAGCCGCGCGCTCGTCGCTCGCTGCCAACGTGTCGGCGTTGACAACGACCCAGGGGATTTATGCCCAGTAGGAGTAGACGGTCGGGCTATTCGGCCCGCCCTTGGCGCTCCACTGATGGATCCACCAGGCGTCGTACGGGCTCAGATTGACGCACCCGTGGCTGCGCGGCCGGCCGAACTTGTCGTGCCAGTACGCAGTGTGCAGCGCATACCCGCTGTAGAAGTAGCACGTCCAGGTCACGTCCTCGATGTAGTAGCCCGGCCCGGACATCTTGCCGGTGTCCAATCGACGCCAGGTGCGGAAAATGCCTTGCACCGTTGGCGTTCCGGGCAGCCCGGTCGCAGCCAGCGCAGCGTACACTGCCCTGTCGCCTTCGTAACAGACCACCGTCTGCTGCGACAGGTTCACCGCCACCCACAACGCGCTGGCCGGGATGCTCGCCGGCCGTGACTTGCGTCGGGCAACGCCAATCTGCCGCGCTTCGACCCAGCGTTGGTCGCCGATGCCATACCACCGCGCGCCGCCCACCGTGGCCTCCTCCAGCACCGGAACCACGCGGTAATGGTCGAGCCGGTCGACGATGACGCTTCCGCTGCCCACGCCGGGCTTGTTCCGCACATCCAGCTTGTCGGGCACAACCCAGCCGAAGGGGAGAGAGAACGCCCCGGTTGCCCGGCTGTCGTCGTTTGTCGTGACGGAGGCAATAAGCCGGACATAACGCGCGGCCACCCAGCGGTTCACGCCGATGCGATACCAGTTATCGCCCGCAACCTGCGCCTCTTCGTAGATCGTAACCTGTTCGCCCGCGCGCAACGAACCTACGGGCGGATTGCTCGCGCTGACGCCGGGTCGCGCGCGCACGTTCAGGACACTGGCCGTCACGACGCCCTTGCGCCCCGGAGGCGGCGGGGGTGGCGGAGGTGGTGGAGGTGGTGGAGGGGAGGTAGCGTCGAGCGTTTGGCCGCGCAATTCGGACGGCTGAAAGAAGACAACGGCGTCGGCCTTGATCCAATCACCGCCCGCGGTCTGATACCAGCGCGCGCCCGCAACCGTCGTCTCTCGGCGAACGCTTAACCACACGCCCGCACCTACCCAGCGCCTGACCGCGCCTCCGCCCGGCGCGCTGTAGGTCCGCGCGCCGCCAGGCTTGGCCTTGATGTTCCGGTATGGCAGCCAGGGCACGCCGAACGGCGCGAGGGCTCCTTCAGTCGACCGTTCGTCCGGCGCATACGCGGGTCCAGCTGCGCCGACTGCGACCTCCTCGGTTGCGTCCGCCGGCTCGGCCATCTCCAGTTCGGTCTGCGCTAGTGTCGACAGCCAGAAGCCTTCTCCGTCGAGCAGGTCCAGGCTTACGGAGTAGCGACCTGGCTTCGGATACGCGAGCAGCACTTCGGCCCTCACAGCCTGGCCCGCCTCGCCCGCGAACTCGCGCACCTGCCCCGCGCCGCCGTCAAGCCGCAGGCGTTCGCCTTCGGCGAGCGGTGGAGTCTCCACCTTGAGCAGGCGCTGTTCCGGCGCGCCTGCGACCGGCGCGAGCGCAAAAAGCAGAACCGGCGGAATGTCCGCGGCCTGGGCCGTGGTGCGCGTTTCATTTGCGTCCGGCTCCACGACGACGCTGGCCGCGATCACACCGTCCAACAACAGCTCGGCGGTGTAGGGCCCCGCGCCGGCATAACGGTGCGTGGCGAGCGGGAGCGCGCGCTGTTCGCGCCAGGTTGCGGGCGTTGGCGCGCAAAGCAGCCCGAGGTCGAGCTCGCTGCCATCTCCGGGGCGCAGACGGGCGAGAGCGCACCCCTCTGCGAGCCTGTCGGCATCTCCTGCCAATGGGCTCTCGGACGGGAAAATGGCGGCGAAGGAGACCTCTCGTTCGGCCGCTCCGGCGAGGGCGCTAAGTCGGACGGCAAGTGCGATCATCGCGGTCCCTTTCTCACTGGGGGCCTGTAAGCGGCTCCCACCAAACAGTTGCGTACGCAATCCCGCCGCGTTCGTAGTATTCCACCTTGACGTTGTGCCAACCCGCGCTCAAATCGTATCCACCCACACGCGGACACCATCGGAGGTGCGGGCAAAGAAGGCCCAGTTGCCTGCGGGGAAGTTCACGCTGCGCGTCCAGCGCACGCTGAAGTTATCCGCCGGCACGCTGGGGTCGGGCGAGTCAAGGTTCCACGCGAAGTCGATGCGTGGGTCGTTGCGCACCAGCAGGGGAGGGCCTTGCAGATTGATGTCGTTGAAGTACTCGCCCTTCCAGTCGGGGAAGCTCTGAGCGGGAGGCGGCGTTGGGGGCGGGGGCGGCTGCGGCGCGGCCGTGTCGATGATGGGCAAGACGGCTGTGTTGCCGCTGGCAGTCGCGACAGTGTTGGAGATCCACCCCTGGCGGTTGTTGATGCAGCAGATCACCCACCAGGTGTTGGCAGCGTTGCGACCCACCAGATTGAAGACGGCGCCTGCGCGAGCCTGGGCGATGACCGCGTAGTTGACGCCCGGCCCGCTGCGGATGTTAGCCGTGCTGACCGTGATCGTCCCTTGCAGTGACGCCTGCCCGGCAGCGGGCAGCACCGGCACTACGAAGATCGCGAGCGCAAGCAGCAACCCGGCTGCCGCGCGAAGCTGAGGGGCTCGCATCGAAATCCTCCGGTCTTCTGCGCAAAACTCACGGATCAGCAATGACAAAATAATACCATACTATTCGCTTCGCGCACAAGCTTTTGGCCTGCGTGAGCGATTCGCGCAGACTGGCGCGCGGCTCTATAATGTCGGCAGGCGTGAGGGAGCGGATGGGCCTACTGGCGAAGTTGTTCAAACGGGACCGCGCGCGACGCGAGGCGCTGGTGACGGGAGAGGTGACTCCCGAGCCGCAGCGCTGCGTTCAGTGCGGCATCTGTTCGTATTATTGCCCGATCAACATCGATGTGCGCCGGCATGCGTGGACGGGCGAGCCGGTGATCGAAAGCCGCTGCCTGACCTGCGGGGAATGTGTCGCGCGGTGTCCGCGCGGCGTGCTTCACTTTCAGCGGATCGAGTTGTTTGACAGGTAAGTGCCGCGACGCGGCAGACAGGGTTGCATGCCCACTCGCTTCGTTATCATCGGCGCGGGCGCTGCAGGGATGGCTGCGGCAACGACCTTGCGCAGCCTTGATTCGACCGCCGAGATAGTCGTCCTGACGGATGACTCGTACGGGTACTATTCCCGGCCGGGCCTTGCGTACTACCTGACCGGCGAAATCCCCGAGCGCCAACTGTTCCCGTTCTCGCCGCATGAGCTGCGCGACATGAATATTACGCTACACCAGGGTCGCGCGCTGGCAATTGATCCCGTTGCGCACGAGATCGCGCTGGAGGCTGGGGAGCTGCTCTCCTACGACCGTCTTCTGCTCGCAACCGGCTCGCTGGCCGCGCCGGCCGAACTCCCAGGCGCGGGGTTGGAAGGGGTCGTCAAGCTCGACAATCTGGAGGATGCGCGGCGCATCATAGCCGGCGCGCAGCGCGCGCGAGCGGCTGTTGTTGTCGGGGGAGGGATCACCGCGCTTGAAATCGCGGAAGGGCTGCGCCATCGCTGCCGTAATACGCACTACCTGCTGCGCGGCGAGCGTTACTGGAGCAACGTCCTGGACGAAACCGAGTCTGCCATTGTTGAGGGCCGTTTGACGGCTGAAGGGATCCGGCTTCACCGCCGCACCGAACTGGCGTCGATCGAAGGTCGGGACGGCCACGTGACCGCGGTGGTGACGAAGACCGGCGAACGGATTGAGTGCGGGTTGGTGGCGGTGGCGATTGGCGTGCAGCCGCGGGTGGAACTGGCGCGGTCGGCGGGCCTGGTGGTGGACCGCGGCGTACTGGTCGACGAGTATTTCAGGACATCGCAGCGCGAAGTGTTTGCAGCGGGCGACGTGGCGCAGGTCCGTGACCCTCTAACTGGCAGGACCGTATTAGACACTCTGTGGAGCGCGGCTCTCGACCAGGGCCGGGCGGCCGCCTCCAACATGGCAGGGAGCGCGACGCCATATATTAAGCCACCCGCGCTGAATGTTACCCGGCTTGCGGGGCTCACCACCACACTCATCGGCGCCGTGGGTCGCGGCCGCGATGCGGACCTCGTCGCCATTGCGCGCGGCGATAGCGAGACATGGCGCGGCACAGGCGCGCTGACAAGCGCCATCTCTGTCGAGGATGTGTCGGAGGTCAATCGCGTGCGGATGCTCGTGGGCGAGCGAACGTTGGTGGGAGCGGTCGTCATGGGCGATCAGAGTCTGTCCCGGCCGCTGGAGGAGCTGGTGGCGCGTCAGGTGGACGTGAGCGATATCCGCGCGGCCCTCCTGGCGCCCGGCGCAGACATCAGCGGCATCATCGGACGTTTCTGGCGCCAGTGGAGGCAACACGTTGCGTCGCAGACCGGTTGAGCTGTGGATTGCCGGCGCGCTCATGCTCGTGGTCACGGGCATCTATGCCGCGGTGACCGCCGCGCTCGACGGCATTCCAGCCGCAAGCAGCCTCTTCGGTCACGGCATCGGCGTCCTCGGCTTTATCCTCATGCTCATGACGGAGACGCTCTACTCGTTCCGCAAGCGCAGCCGGCTGGCGCGCTGGGGCCGTCCCGCGAACTGGCTGCGCTTCCACATTGTTACAGGACTCGTTGGGCCGTATATGGTGCTTCTGCATTCCTCATGGAAGCACAACGGGCTGGCGGCTGCGGCCATGCTGATGACCCTCATCGTCGTCGGCAGCGGCATCATGGGCCGGTACATCTACACGCGCATTCCCCGCGACTCCGGTGGTGAAGAACTGCCGGGCGGTCTTAACCCTGCCGCCGTCGCCAATGCGCGGCGGCTGCTCGCCACGTGGCACACAGTGCACATCCCGCTCGGCCTCGTCATGTTCACGGTCGCGTTTTTCCACATCGCGGCGGCGCTCTATTTCGCGACGTTTCTTCACTGATGAGGGGGCAACATGAAACGTCCGCTGGGCTGCCTGTCAGGTGTCGGGATCATCGCAGTACTCGTGGCGCTCCTTGCGGTCGTGCTGCTGGTCATCGCGACAGGCGGAGTCCTCTTTTCACCCGGTGACCTAAACGCGCAGGGCGACGGCATGACGTTTGGCGGCGTCAAATCGCACGCGGAGACCGGCGGGAACTGCGCCGTCTGCCATGCGCCGCCGTGGTCGAGCGAGGGCATGGCTGACCGGTGCGCGGCGTGCCACACCGCGATGCGCGATTCCCAAAGCCATCTCGCGCAGTTCCATGGCATCCTTTGGAGCGGGGGCGCGGAGCAGCCGTGCCGCTCCTGCCATCCCGAACACCGCGGCTCGCAGGCGAGCCTCACCGAAGTCAAGGTTAACGACTTTCCGCATGAGCGGACCGGTTTCTCGCTGGCCGCGCACCGCAGTGGTTCCGGGGGTGAGGCGTTGGAGTGCGCGGACTGCCATGCGGATGGGGTAACGGCCTTCGCCGTTGCAACTTGTGACACCTGCCACACCGAGGTCGATGCGGCTTACATGGCCGCGCACCGGCAGGACTTCGGTCAGCAGTGCCTCAACTGCCATGATGGAGCAGATCGCTTCTCGGACTTCGATCATGGCGACGTCGGCTTTGCGCTGGAGGGAGCGCACGCCCAGATCAGCTGCGGTGGGTGTCATGTCGCAGCGAGCCATGAAGACTACGCGCGGGCGCCTACAAACTGCGTGGAGTGCCATGCAGAGGACGATGCGCATCGGGGCGCCCTCGGGACAGATTGCAGGGCCTGTCACACGCCTCAGCGATGGGAGGGGGCAAACTTCGATCACACGCAGACATCCTTCCCGCTGACAGGCGGGCACCTCTCCGCTGACTGCGCGGGCTGCCATGCTGATGAGCGCTATGCTGACACCCCTGTGGAGTGCGTCGCGTGCCATCGCGAGGACGACGCGCACGACGAGGGCCTGGGACAGGCATGCGCCCAATGCCACACGCCAGACGACTGGCAAGACGCGAAGTTTGACCACGCTGCAACCACCTTCCCGTTGGAGGGCAGCCATTCGGAAGCGGCGTGCCAGGAGTGTCATGTCGCAGGCCGCCTGAAGGGCACGCCTGCGCAGTGCGTGGAGTGCCATGCAGAGGACGATGCGCACGGAGGTCGCTTTGGCGCCGACTGCGCACAGTGTCACACGCCCGATGACTGGGAAGACGCGACGTTCGACCACGCGACCACTGCTTTCCCGCTGACCGGCGCGCACCAACAGGTGCGGTGCGAGCAGTGCCATCGAGATGGGCGTTTTAGTGGCATGTCGACCGACTGCGCGAGCTGCCACGAGGACCCGGCATACCACCGCGGACTCTTTGCGCAGGGCTGCGATGCGTGTCATGCCACAGCGGGGTGGCAGCCTGCCCGCCTTGACCTGACGCACTCGTTCCCGCTCAGTCACGGGACGCCCGCCGTGAGTTCCTGCCGCACCTGCCACGCCGACACGCTCTTCGGCTATACGTGCTACGGCTGCCACGAACATGACCCGGCGGAGATGCAGGAGGAGCATGCGGACGAGGGCATCGCGGATATTGGTGACTGCGCCGGGTGCCATCCGAACGGGCAAAAAGACGAGGCCGAAGGCGCCGAAGATTAGCGCCGGCTTTGCGCTCGCCGGATGATTTGACAGCCCGCGCTTCTCAGAGTGATAATTATTACGCCCTGTCGGGCATCCACGCCAGCTATCCGCCCCGCTCGCACCCCAGCGAGCGACAGATCCACCGAAGGAGCTCCGTCTATGAGGTCCGCTCAGCTCCGCCGCCGCCTGGTGATCGCGCTTGCGATCGTCACGGTGCTGGCAGCCCTTGCCGGTAATGTATTTGCCGGCACGCAGTCCGTTCCCGCTGCCCAGGATTCGGGCCCCCGACCCGTCGTCGGCTCTTCTGAACCGAACGTCGGCGCCAATCCGC
Organism: Anaerolineae bacterium; assembly: GCA_025454635.1. GTDB lineage: Bacteria > Chloroflexota > Anaerolineae > CG2-30-64-16 > CG2-30-64-16 > JALOOB01. The sequence goes on along the minus strand of JALOOB010000241.1, from coordinate 766 downwards.
TGAAGGACACTTTCCCCCTCTATTCAAAGTACAGTTACCTGTACGAGATTCCACGCAAGTGGCTCCCGAACCGGACGAACCCGGCGCAGCCCGAGGCGCCAGATCCGAACCTGCAGGATCTCCCACTTGCGCCCAACGTGATTGATCCGCTCGTGAGCTTCGATGGTGTTAACAACCGCAACGGAGTGCTGCCTCCGGACCCGACTGGCGACATTGGGCCGAACCACTACGTGCAGGCCGTCAACCTGTCCTTCGCCATCTACAATCGCTCTGGCGCGCTGCTTTATGGCCCGGCGGACGTGAATACACTCTTTGCGGGCATGAGCGGACCTTGCGAGACCACGAACGATGGCGACCCCATCGTGCAGTACGACCACCTGGCCGACCGCTGGCTGATCAGCCAGTTTGCCCTGCCCAACTACCCGCGCGGCCCGTTCTATGAGTGCATCGCCGTCTCGCAGACTCCCGACCCTACAGGCTCCTGGTATCGCTACCAGTTCACGGTGAGTAACACCAAAATGGACGATTACCCGAAGATCGGCGTGTGGCCCGACGGGTACTATATGTCCGTTAATCAGTTCAACCAGGGCACGCTGACGTGGGGCGGCCAGGGCGTGGTGGTTTTCGAGCGCGACAAGATGCTGGCCGGCCAGACCGCCCGCATGATCTACTTCGACCTCTACGGCGTCGACGCCAACCTTGGCGGTATGTTGCCATCGGACCTCGACGGACAGGTCCCGCCGGCCGGCACGCCTAACTACTTCCT
>JALOOB010000023.1 GCA_025454635.1 Anaerolineae bacterium | reverse complement strand
GATGACCGGCAACTCGTCGGACAGTGGACGGCCTTCGGCAAGCCACAGACTGCGGCCGCCATCCAACAAACGCACGTCTCGATGGCCGTAGATCTTGAGCAGCCATAAGGCGAACGTCGCCAGCAGGTTACTCAACCCGCTGTAGACCACAACCGTCGTAACCGGGGAGATTCCAGAACGGCCGAGCAGCGCCTCAAGGCCGGCCTGATCGACGATGTCGCCGCGAGCCGGATCCTGCAATTCCGTCGCGAAATCCCACGCAACCGCGCCGGGAATGTGGCCGCGGCGGTGCGCGGCTGTCCCCCAATCAGCGCCGTCGCCCCAGACGACTTCGACAAAACGCACTGCCGAATCGGTCAGGCGATCCGCGGCCCGCTGGGTGCTGATCAGAGCGTCGGGATGGGCGAAGTTAGACAAGTCAACTTCTCCGCGTCTGCCGACCATCTCGACTTTATGCGCTGCCGTTCTTCGCCACTGGCAGCCCGGCATCGAGCCACCCCTGGACGCCGCCCTCCAGAATCTTCACATCGCTAAAACCCATATCGGTCAGCAACTTGCCACCGAGCGCGCCCAGCGGACCCAGGATGCAGGTCGTGATGATGGCCCGCGAGCGATCCGCCAACCGCGGGTCGCGCCAGCTATCCGGCACCTCGTTGTCAGCAAGGTACGTCAGCGCGCCATAGGAGAGATTGATCGCGCCCGGGATCGTCCCCGTCTGCGCAATGTCAGCGGCATCCCGGACGTCAATGACGAGCGTGCTCGGATCGCGTTCGATCTGGTCGTATGCGGCCGCGGGAGTGATGGTGGGCACCTGGGCGGTTGCGGCTGCAGCCATCCGGCCAAACGAAGTGGCGCGCGGGGTGATCGGCCCCCGCGTGATCGCTGTCAGTGTCTCGATCGGCTCGAACAGCTTGATGCTTACGTTGGCGAAGCCAAATTCGGCCAACATGCCGGCGACCTGTTGCGCAAAACCCTGGGCTGCCTCGGCATCATCGAACAGGTACAGGCCGCCCGCTTCCCGATCGGCTTCGTTCATCAGCCAAATCTTCCAGTTCAGCCCGGGCATTGCCGCGAACTGGGGTGCGCTCGCCGCGCACGCTGCTTCGTACTCGGACCGCGTGCTTGCGAAGTTGAAGTTAATCTGAACGATGCTACTGGCCATGATCTTCCTCCTTGCGAATAGAGTTTGTGGAGTCCCGTCTGCTCTCGTAACACAGTTGCCGTTTCGAATTCGTCTTGGTTTCCCCGTTGCTGGGTCGGGACTGCTGAAACGCTCGTTACCTCTGGCCGGATTAGCCGAACTGCGCTGTGAGATCTTGCGCAAGGTGATTGGCGGGTATTGGGCAATTGCGGCGAAACGGTTTTGAAACGGCATGTGCGCGATGGTAGCTACGCGTAATCGGCTTGTCCCACGCCACTGCCAACAAGGAGACCCGTATGGACAATACATCGCCGACACGGCAGTCCGAACTCTTCATGCTGCGCCTGTGGCCCGAGGAACAGGGTGACGGAGCCATCGCGTGGCGGGGCAGGATTCAGCATGCGCTCACCGGGCGCACCGCCTACTTTCAGGGGTGGCCTGCGTTGGCGACGGTTCTGGACAACTTCCTCTCGGAACCGACTCCTAAGCGGCGGGCTCAGGGAGAGATATAAGTCCTAGACAAGCAACGCGCAAAGGAAAACAATCGGGCATGGCTGCGCATTCAGTAGTTGACGAGGAGTGCGCGTGACGGACGGCCTGCAGATCCAACTCCTCGGCGAATTCTGCCTCACCTACAACGGCGGTCGCGTGACCGCCGTCCATTCCCCGCGCCTGCGCGCGCTCCTGGCCTATCTGATCGTCCACCGAGGCGCGCCGCAGCCGCGGCAGCACCTCGCCTTTATGTTCTGGCCCGATTCTTCTGAGGAACAGGCGCGCACCAACCTGCGCAACCTCGTCCACCTGCTGCGTCAGGCGCTTCCCCACAGCGATTGCTGCCTGCGCTGCGAAGGACAGGTGCTCCTGTGGGAGCCGCATGTGCCATACGCCCTTGATACCGTGGAGTTTGAGCGGGCGATGGAGGCAGGCGAGTATGCGCGCGCAGTGGCGCTTTACAGTGGCGACCTGCTGCCCGAATGCTACGGCGACTGGATCATGCCCGAGCGCGAGCGGCTGCGGCAGATGTACTTGCTCGCGCTCGAACACCAGGCGCAGGTGTCTGAGGAGGCGCGCGAGTTTGAGGCTGCGCTCGCGCTTGCGCAGCAACTGCTACGAGAAGACCCGCTGTGCGAGTCGCACTGCCGTCGCGTGCTGCGGTTGCAGATGCTCGGCGGAAACCGGGCGGCTGCCTTGCGCACCTATCATGCGTTTGCCACCGCGCTGCGCCGGGAAGTCGGCGTCGACCCGTCTCCCGCCACCCAGCAGGTCTATGCCCAGCTTTTGCAAGGCGGAGCCCCCGCAGCTCCTGGCCCGACGAGCGCAGCCCCCGCGCTCGTCGGGCGGCAGCGTGAGTGGGCAATGCTCGAAGCCGCCTGGGACGCAGCCGCGGCAGGTCATCCGCACCTCGTGCTGCTGACAGGTGAAGTGGGCATCGGCAAGAGCCGCCTGGCCGAGGAGCTACTGAACTGGGTGGCGCGGCAGAACTATCCCGCGGCAGCAGCCCGTTGCTATGCGGCGGAGGGATCTCTGCCGTACGGCCCTGTCGTGGCCTGGTTGCGAAGCCATCCCCTTGCGGCTCTCGCTGCTCCCTGGCGGGCCGAGGTTGCGCGCATCCTGCCCGACGCTGACGGGCACAGCCACGGCCTCGATGGGGACTGGGAGAGACATCGCTTGTTCGAGGCGCTAGCCCGCGCGGTGCTGGCATGGAGTCAGCCGTGCGGGGCCGAGCGGCGAGGGAAGGAGCGCGGCGCGGCGCCGGCCGGTGTTCCCCCGCTGCCCATCCTGCTGCTCCTGGACGATATCCAATGGTGCGATCACGACACGCTCGACTGGTTGCACTTCTTACTGCGCTGGGATCCCCGCAGCCGCCTGCTCGTCATCGGCACCGCGCGCGTCGAAGATATGGCCGCGGATCAACCGCTCGCACCGTTGATCGCCAGCCTGCGACGCAACGGTCTGATCGCCGAGATCGAATTGGGGCCGCTCGAACGCGACGACATCTTTGCGCTCGCCGCTCAGGTAATGGGTCGGGCGCTCGATCCCGTCCTCGCCGAGCCACTGCGTCGGGGCTCGGAGGGGAACCCACTCTTCGTAGTGGAGATGGCGCGCGCTGCGGCCAGCCGCGCGGAGCCGATGGATCCTGTGCGCCGCGCAGCCATGCTGGCGGCTGCGGGCCAGCCGCTGCCGCCTAAGCTGCTGAGCGTGCTGCGGGCGCGGTTGGCCCAGCTCTCGCCCTCTGCGCTGGCCATCGCGCAACTCGTTGCGGTTTACGGACGGCCCTGCCACTATGACACACTCGCACGCGCGGGGGGCGAGAGCGAACCCGAACTCGTGCAGGCGCTCGACGAGTTATGGCGGCGGCGTATCCTGCGCGAGGTGGACGAGGAGAGCTACGATTTCACGCACGAGAAGCTGCGCGAGGTGTGCTACGAGGAGATGACCGCCGCGCGTCGGCGGCTGGCGCACAACCGCCTGGCCGAAGCGATCACGGCTGAGTAGCGGCGCCAGGTTAGCCGGGGCGGTCGCCGTCACGGGGCGCGTCCCGCGCCAATTGTTGCCGCGGCGCACACCGCCACGAGGATCACCAGCAGGTACAGGTTCGACGTGTGGAATGCCTGCCACGCGCGCTCTACGGTTGGGTCGGCGACCAACGCGACCGCACGCCCCAGCAGCAGGGCGGACATGGCGGCCGCAGGCAGCAGATAAGCCAGGCCCAGCCCCGGCCGCAACGCCAGCAGCAGCGCGCTCGCCGCGACTCCCACCCCATGCGCCAGCGCCCACCCTGCGGCCGCGCGACGGCTGACCGTCACCGGCAGCATGGGCACCCCGACCTGTTCATAATCCTCGCGGTACACCAGGGCCAGGCTCCAGAAGTGGATCGGCGTCCAGAAGAAGAGCATTAGCGCCAGCAGCAGCGCGCCGGGGTCGGCCCATGCGCCGGCCGCGGCCGACCCGCTCAGCACTGCGCAACTCCCCGCCAGCCCGCCAATCACGATGTTGAGGCTCGTGCGTGGCTTTAGCCAGAGCGTGTAGACGACCACGTAGATGAACGCGCCGAGGAAGAGAAAGACGGACAGGATCGGGTCGAATGGCAGGGTCAAGAGCACTGATCCGAAGACCAGCGCGAGGCCGGAGAGCAACGCAACGCGCGGCTCGATGGCGCCCGTTGCGAGGGGACGCCGTTTTCGCGTGCGTTGCATGAGCGCGTCCCGGTCCCGCTCGATGTACTCGTTCAGCGCGGAAGCGCCGCCTGCGCTTGCTGCGCCGGCCAACAGCAGGACGAGGATGTCGCGGGCTGCCGGCCGCCCGCCCGCAGCCAGGAACGCGCCGCCCAACGCGGCCACCAGCAGCAGCGCGACGATGCGCAGCTTGAAGAGGGCCACGATCACCGCGCCCATGCGCGGCCGGACTGAAACCGCTGTCGCAGCGCTCTCGGCCATGTTCACCCCCGCTCCGCCCACCGCAACCGGTGATTGAGATAGATCGCAGTCGCAAACATCAGCAGGGCGACTGCCTGGTGCAGCAGCGCAAGCCAGACCGGGACGCTGAAGAGCACCACGCTGATGCCGAGCAAGATTTGCAGCAAGATGACGCCCACCAGCGCAGCCGCCGACACGCGGATCTGATGCGCGCCGGGGTCCGTCCCTCCTCGCTGCCGCAGATAGAACCACGCGGCCGCGCCGAGCACGCCGAACGCGAGCCAGCGGTGGACAAAGTGCGTCGTAAGCGGCGCTTCGAGCAGGCTTTCCAGCCAGGATCCGAGTGCCGTCAGCAGCCCCGGCGGGATAAGCGCGCCGAGCATCAGCGGCCAGGTGTTTGACACCCAGCCCGCCTTCAACCCGGCCACTAGCCCGCCATACCCGATCTGGAGGACGATGATCGCCAGCACGGCCAGCCCCGCCGCCGACCACTGCGGCCGCGCTCGTTCGCTCGCCGGGTAGATCCGACCGAGCGCAACCCACAGGGTCAGCCCGAGCAGGGAGAGCGCGGTCAGCAGATGGATGGTCAGCCGGAAGTGGCTGACGTGGGGCCGCTCGACCAGCCCGCTCGCCACCATGTACCACCCCATGAACCCCTGAAAAGCGAAGAGCGCGCCGATGGCGAGGTACGGCGCGGACTTTCGCCAGGGAATCATCCCCTTCCACAGGAAGAAGAGGAGCGGCAGCGCGACGATGAGCCCGGCGACCCGCGCGATCAGCCGGTGCGCCCATTCGAGGAAGAAGATGCGCTTGTAGCCGTCCAGCGTCATCGTCGAGTTGATGAGCTTGAACTCCGGCGTCTGCTGATATTTGGCGAACTCTGCCTGCCACGCGGCCTCACCGATGGGCGGAATTACGCCGCCGACCGGGTTCCACTCCACGATGGAGAGGCCGGAGCGCGTGAGCCGGACGTAGCCACCGACGATGACCATCAGCGCGACCAGCGCAGCCACCGTGAAGAGCCAGGCGGTCACCGCGCGGCCCGCGTTTTCAGAAGCGCGTGCGTCTGCCCGCGCTGCGGTGAGTGTTGCTACTCCCATATCTCGAAAACCTCCTTCACCGGATCAAACACGAGGACGAGCGTCTTGCCAGCCACGAGCTCGGCTACAGCGTCAAACGCCACGCGCGGTTCTCCGCCGTCGTCCGACAGGGTCACGACAAGCCGGCGCGCTCCGGGCGCGACAGCAACCGTTTCCAATCCATAGACGGACCCCTCTCGGCGCAGCCCGCCCGCGCGGTATTCTGCGGCGACGAGAGTCTCGCCGTCGAGCGTGACTTGCAGCCGCACGGGCACCCGCTCTCCGCCCAGCACGAGCGCCGGATCGACCCCTGGCGGCAGCTTTGCGACGACGTCGGGCGGCAGCTCACGCGCGTTGGCGAGCAGCTCGCCGTGGTGATTAATCGCAAGCCGGATTTGCGCGTCCCCCGCCGCGCGGGCCGGCGTGGGGCGGTTGGCGAGGATGGCGGCGCCGAACAACAGTGTCAGCACGACCAACGCGACAATCCACGATTGCGCGGATGCGGCCGGGCGCGGTAGGCCGAACGGGACGCTGTCGTCGGGGCGGACGCGGGTTCCGGGCGCCGCGGCCAGCAGCCGGACGCGCGCGTTCTGCAGCGGGGGGCGCTTCGCCACCCGTTCCTCCAGCCAGCGCGATCCCTCCCGAAAGCCGCAGTCACCGGCCGGACATGCCACCAGCAGCACTTCGCCCGCGCCCGCGTCGAGCGCTTCGGCCACCGCGGAGGGCTGGAGCGAGCCGAGGCAGGGCAGCGCGCAGCTCACCGCCGCGCGTCCGTCGCCGGGCCAGGCGCCCGCCTGTACGCGCGGTGCGGCTGCGCTGCGGCCGGAGGCAAGCGCAGGTAGGCTGCCGAGGGTCGCGTGGCGGTCGCAGGCATAGACGAGCAGCGGACTGTGACCGTGGGCGCGCGCGGCAGCCACAGCTTCGCAAACCTGCCGGCGCAGCGCGCCCATCTCCAGCCGCGCCAGGTCAATGGCGTCTTCGGGGCAGGCCGCGACGCAGATGCCGCAGCCGACGCAGAGGTTGCCTCTGACCTGCGCCACCTGCCCCTTGCCGCCGCCGTTGCGGCTGACCATCTCGATCGCATTGTAGGGACACTCGCGTGCGCACGTCGCGCAGCCGGTGCAGCGGCTCTCGTCCACAGCGGACGGGCCGTGATGCCGCGCGCGCAACAGCCACGGCAGCGCGCTGACAAGCCCCAACAGCGCAAGCGAGACGCCCCAGAAGCCGGGCTGGCCCAGACGTTCGCTCAGCGGCAGGAAACCCATGTACCACCAATCGAGCCGGGCGGAAGGGAGCATCGCGCGTAAGTCTGCGGGCATATTGCTCATCACCGGCCAGATTACAGAGAGGAGCACGAGGACCGCTGTGGACGCGATCATGAGCCAACGCGGCGCCCAATAGCGCGGGCGTTGCAGGCGGAGGACATGAACGAGGATGCCGATGGCGATGATCAGCGGCAGGAACGCGTGCAAGAAGAGGATGATGACGAAGAAACTGTAGGTGCGCCCCGCGGCCTGCGGCCCGAAGAAGGAGAGCGCAAACGCGCCGCCGAACGCATCGACCGCGAACTCGGTCAGCCACTGGGCCGCGGCATCCCACACGAGGAAGTAGCCCATCGATCCGGTGATCCAGAAGAGCACCACGAGCAGCCAGCCGCTGACCCACGCAAGCGCGCGGCTGCCGGAAAAGCGGTCGCTGAGCAGCATCTTGAGCGCGTGAAGGAACGCGACAACGATCAGCGCATCTGAGCCGTACCGGTGGACGGAGCGCACGACGGAGCCGAGCCAGCCGCCGCTGATGGCCGCCACGCTCTCGTATGCGCGGTCCATGCCGGGGCGGTAGAGGAGCAAGAGCAGGATGCCCGTGACGCAGAGCAGGATGAGCAGGAAGATGACCAGGGGGCCGAGGTGATACAGCGGGTTGAACGGGCGCAGCGGCTCGAACGCAGCCGCGAGCCAGTTGATATAACCTTCCCCGCGCGTCCAAAGCCGTTCCAGGCGGCGCAGCGGGCGGCGCTCGGTGTAAGTTGATGTCGTCGATGCCATGAGGCTCCAAAGAGATCAGGGGGTTGTGGGCTGAAGGCGCGCTTCTGGTGCTGGTTCGTCTCCGCCAGCATCGGCATCTTCTTCGTCCGCGCCGATCGCCTTTCGCAGGCGCAGCCCGTTCCACGTCACAAGCGCGCTGTTGGCGACCATCAGCAGCGCGGCGACGGCCGGCTGCATGTGGCCGCTGACCGCGAGCGCGAGACCGATCAGGTTATATGCGAAGGCCCAGGCGAGATTCTGACGCACCTTGCCCATAGCCTGCCGCGCAAGCCCGATCAGCCAGGGGATCGTGTTCAGGTCGTCCTTGAGCAGGATCACCTCGGACGCGGCGCGCGCGACCTCCGCACCCGCGACCATGCCGATGCCGACCGACGCTGCCGCAAGGGCCGGCCCGTCGTTGATGCCGTCGCCGACCATCAACGCACCTGCGCCCGCGGCCCGCAGCCGGGCCAACTTGTCCTCCGGCCGCTGTTCGGCCAGCACCGGCACGCCGAGATGTGTTTCCCAACGCCGGCCCGCTGCCGCGTCGTCGCCGGTGAGTACTACTACTGCGACGCCCAGTTCCTCGGTAGCCCGGAGCGCTTCGCTCGCCTCCGCGCGCGCGGTTTCGCCCAGCGCCAGCGCGGCGCGAACGATGCCGTCCCAGCCGGCGTAGGCGACTGACAATCCTGCGGCCTGCCATCGGGTCGCGGCAACCGTAAGGTTGTGGGGCGCCACGAGATCCTGTTCGTCCATCAGTTGCCGGCTGCCGACGAAGATGCGGTAGCCGTCGACGTCGGCGGTTACACCGCGGCCAGGCAGCGCGCGGAATCCGGTGGCTTGGGGCAACGGCGCGTTCGGGGCGAGACGGTCGACCAGACCCGACTCCACCGCGCGGGCCAGCGGGTGCTCGGACAGCCGTTCAACCGCGGCGATGCGCGCCAGCGCGAGGAGATCAGCGGGGCCGTGGGCGCGGTTAGCGCCGTACAGCGCGACCTCCTGCAGGCGAATAGGGTGGCGCGTGAGGGTTCCGGTCTTGTCAAAGAACGCCGTGCGCGCGTTCGCCAGCGCTTCGAGCGCGGCTGTGCTGCGGAGGATCACACCGGCCTGCGCCGCGCGACCGAGCGCCACCCACAGGGTCAGCGGCGTGGCAATGCCGAGCGCGCAGGGGCAGGCGATCAACAACACCGAGAGCGCGTTAACGAGCCCCACCTCTGCGCCTGCTCGCCAGGACCAGAAGGCGAACGTCATCAGCGCCAGCGCGACCGCGGCCGGCGTCATCCATGCGGCCAGGCGGTCGGCCAGCCGCTCTACCGGCGCGCGCTGCCACAGCGCGGCGTGCAGCAGCTTGCCGATCTGCCCGGCCACTGTCTGCGCGCCGACCGCCGTCGTGATGACATCGAACGCGCCGTCGAGGTTGCACGTCCCTGCGAGCACGCGCTCGCCCGGGCGGCGAAGCACAGGGTGCGGCTCGCCGGTCAGCAGGCTCTCGTCGACGTCACCCTGACCCTCTGCGACCAGACCGTCGCTTGGGAAGCGCTCGCCGGGCCGCACCCGCACCCGGTTGCCCACCGCCACCTCGTCGACGGGCACGCGGCGCTCCCCGTCCGGCGTCACCAGGCTTGCTTCTGCCGGTATTTGACGCAACAACGCCTCGACTGCCTCCGTGCCGGCCTTGCGCGCCCGGATCTCCAACCAGTGGCCCACACCCACCAGGAAGAGCAGGACCGAGGTGGTTTCGAAATAGACGCGGCCGTACCCCGCAAACAGGTTGCGGAGCGAGAGCGCAAAAGCGGCGACCGCGCCGATCGCAATGAGGGTGTGGATGTTGGGCCGGCCACGCAGGAGGCTGGCAAGGCCCGCGCGCAGCACCGGCAACCCGAGCAGCAGGATCACAGGCGCCGCGACGAGCAGACTCATGTAGTTGAAGAACTGGACCATCCACTCGGTGTCGGGGGAGGAGAGGCCGAAGAAGTCCCTGAAGTAGATGGCGAAGCTGGCGAGCATGTCATGGAAGACGAGCACGCCGCAGACGAGGAGCCGCCACCACATCGCCTCTTCTTCGTCGTGCGGTTTCTCGCCCGGCAGCCACGCGCGGTAACCCAGCCCGCGGACCCGCCCTGCCAGCCGGTGTGGGTCGGTCCGGCCGGGGTCGTAGGTGATGCGCGCCTGTCGCTGCGCGAAGCTCACCTCGGCCTGCGTCACACCGGGCGCGCGCTCCAGCGTCTCGCCGATTAACCATAAGCAGGAGGCGCACCACATCCCGCCTAAGACAAGGTTCGTCGTAACTGTCTCGGCCGCCTCGGGCTGAACGCCGGCTTCGGCGGCTGGCGTGCGGGGATGAGACGCCAGCAGGCCGTAAACCTCGCGGCACGAGACGCAGCAGAAGGTGAGGCCGGCGTCGTCCCGCAGCGGCCGGAGGACCGGAAGGTCGCAGAGCGCGCAGGCGGCTACCACAGCGGGAGCGTCCCCACCTGCGCGTGCGAGACCCAGCCCCACGCGGCCAGCCCGCGCAGCGCCATCTGCGCGCCAAAGAGGAGCACGAGGGCGGCGGCCAGGGGGCGAAGGCGCATCACCCAGCGCGCCGGCGGCCGCAACCTGCCCACGCCCCAGGTCAGCCCCAGCCCGAGCGGGAGTGTGCCGAGTCCGAACGCCAACATGGTCAGCGCCCCCCCGCCGGGCGATCCGGCCGCTGCCGCCAGCAGCAGCGCAGCGAGCACCATGCCGCAAGGAAGCAGGCCCCAGAAGATCCCTGAGAGGTAGGTCTGCATCGCACGCGGAGGTGCGGACGCCGGGGCCGCCGCGGTCGTCGCGCGCGCCACGCGTCCCCACCAGCGGGTGACCCGAGCGAAGAGGATCTCAGGCGACGGCACGCGGCCCAGCAGCGCCAGCGCCATGTAAGCGGCCATTCCTGCGGCCAGCAGCGCGAGCGCACCGGCGAGCGGGGATAGATTGGGCAGGGGGCCGGGGGCCGGCGCGAGGTCGTGGCTTGCTCCGTGATGCGCGTGTCCGACCACTGCTGCGGCGCCTGCGCCCAGCGCGCCGACCAGCGCGCCGAGCGCTGTGTAGGTCGAGAGGCGGCCCGCGTGCAGCGCAAGCAGCCCCCAGCCCTTCACTCCCTGCCGCCGGCCGAGCAGCAGCATTACACCGGCGCACATTCCTGAGCAGTGGGTAATGCTGCCGGCCAGGCCGAGTAACATGGCGGCAATCATGGCGGCGCCTACCGGATGAACCACGCGCGGCCCAGCAGCCACCAGTTGAACAGGTAGTAGGCCATCAGGAACCCCAGGAAGCTGAACGTCAGGATGATCGTTCCGCGCGGGGTGAGCTTGCCATGGACTTCCTTGTTTTGGTTCGGGATCGCGTCTTCGACGAGCGGGTTAGCCTGCGCCATGACGAGCGTCAGCCTGCTTGGCTCGGTCCGCTTGCCCGTGAGGATCGAAATGAGCACGACTGAGACGTACATGATGCCGCCGACGATCGCGATGACCGCACCCACGCCCATAATCGCCAGGGTGATCTGCGTTGCGCCGGGCAGGCTGGCCGCGAGCGGCGAGTTCGTGAAGGTGATGTCCCAGTGGCGCCGCGGCGCTCCCTGCAGGCCCGCGCCGATCATGCCGATCGACACAAGCAACATGCCGATCCCGAATACATACGGCTGCCAGGAGGCCCATTTCTTGAGCTTTACCTCGCGGCGGAAGATCAGGGGGATCAGGTAGTAGGTCAACCCCATAAAGGCGAGCGTGGTGCCAGAGACGACTGTCGCGTGGAAGTGGCCGGGAATGCGCAGGGTGTTGTGCGCAAGCATGTTGATCTGCTCGGTGCCGATCACGACGCCGGTCACCCCGCCGACCCAGCCGAAGAGGACCATCGAGAGCACGAGGGAACTGAAGCCGGGCTCGCGCCATGGCCCCTTACGCAGCCACTCGAACGCGCCGCGCGTGAACCCTTTGCGCCGCTGAGCGACTTCGATCGCGCCGGGGATCGAGAATGCGTGGATCAGGCTGCCAAGCACCGCCAGGTACATGGCATAGGACGTGTTCGTGGCTTTCCAGGCGAAGCTCGGGCCGGGATCAGTCAGCAGGTGGTGCGCGGAGCCGAGGTTGATGAAGAGGATGTAGAGCACGAACGCAAGCCGCGAGAACTTCTCGTTGAGCGGCGTCGCGCCGACGGTCATTGCAGCCAGCGCGTACCAGACGGAGACCATTGCGGCGAGATTGATCTGCTGCGCGGGGTGGCCGAAGCTCCAGAAGAGGTTGCGGTAGATGCCGGGATCAACCTCCGGGATCAGGCCAAGCGACCAGAGGAACGCGGGCACGTAGGCGAGCGCGCCGGAGATGAGCGTGTAAACCGCGAGGATCGCCGCGGTCATTAAGCCGTACGTCATCAGCGGCATAGAGCCGGTGTAGCGGCCCTCGCGCTTGGCGGTGACGAGGTTGCCGAAGAAGAGAATCACCGCGACGAGTGCGCCGACCGCGAACAGGATAATGCCCAGATAGAACAACGGGTGCGCCTTAAGCGGGACATAAGCAGTGAACATAACGTCTGCAAGGCCCATCAGCACGATCACATTGGTCAGCACCGCGCCGGCAGCCATGAGCGCGAACGCGAACCAGGCGACCTTAGGGAGCACCTGCCGCGCGTTCAGTAGGATGGTGCTGCCAAAGTAGAGGCCTGCGATCTCGAAGAAGACGATCCACGCCACGAGCATATCGAAGCCGTGCGCGGTGACGAGGCGGTAGAACCAGTCGGCGGGCAGCAGGTGGATCGCCTGCCAGCGGGTGAGGGAGATCAGGAGCGCGCCCAGCCCGCCGATGGCGAGGAAAACCACGGCCGCGACGGCATTCGCGATGATGAGGCGCTCGGCGGCCACGTCCACCTTGAGCGCGGTGACCGGGCAGGTGCGGAAATTGGCCTTGCCGAGCGTTTGGGGCATTGTTACAGCAGTCATGGACGCCTTACTCCGTCACGATGATGCGACCGGTCATCAAGTGATGGCCGATCTGGCAGAATTCGTTGCAGATCACGGAATACTCGCCGGCTTGCGTGGGGACAATTGTCGCGACGTAGTCATAGCCCGGCAGGACCTGCAAGTTGAGATTGTTCGGCTGGAGCGAGAAGCCGTGCTGGAGGTCGAGCGACGAGAGGTGCAGGCGGTAAACCTGCCCCTTCTGGAGCTGGACGATGGGGTACCACTGCCAGCGGCGGCCGACCATGAAGACGTCGGAGTTGGGAGGCGGCGCGACGACGGGGGCGCCGTTGATGTCGCTGACCTGGTACTTCTTTGTGAAGTCCTCGGTCAGTTGCATGAATTGTTCGGGCGTGACCCGGTACGTTTCAACGGGCACATTCTGACGTCCGGTGAAATACCACAGCGGCATCATGACCGTAAGAAAGACACAGAACACAAAGGCGACGATCAGCCAGCTTTTTTCGTAGCGGTGGAGGGGTTTCCACCAGATGCGTTCGGGCGCGAGCATCTCACTTCTCCTAGGGCAGCGTTGGGAGGACGAGCAACTCGATGATGCCCCATGCGTTATAGATCAACGCGCTGATGAGGATCGAGACTCCCAGCAGCAAAAAGATGCGGTCGAAGTAGCGTTGGCCGAGCGGCACGGGGGCCTCGGACGCGGGGCCGTCCGGCTCGCCAGCATGGCGGTTCTCCGAGGATTGCGCCATGGGTTCCTCCTTGCGTGAGTGGGATAGGCGCCGGGGGGCGGCGCGCAGGTTGATCGGAACGATAGCGTAGGGAGCGTTTCAAAAGCGTTTTGGTCAGCGTTTCGGCCGGAGATCGACGCGTGGTTTGACAACTCTGAGCGTCGAGGCAACGTCGCTTTTCCAGCCCCGGTTACTCACGGCAATACCTTCAGGTCTGTCATCTCGTCGCGCACCCCACGCACGCGGTCGTTAGCAACTATTCGGCGACACCTGACGCGCGTCATGTACAAGGATCGGTTGCTTGCGTAATCTATGCAAAGATTGCTATATAGGAAAGAGTATATATGGAGAGTTATCAGCGACAAGCAACTCTATTGAAAGCCATTGGACACCCGGTCCGGCTGCAGATCGTAGACCTGCTGCGCGTCGAGCCGGAGTGCGTCTGTCACCTCTCCGCAGCCCTAGATAGATCCCAACCCTATGTGTCGCAACAACTAGCCATCTTGCGCAATGCCGGCGTGATCGTCGACGAGCGCGACGGAACGAACATCTACTACCGGCTGGCCGACGAAAATGTTGCGCGTCAGGTGGCAGCGGCTTGCGGTGATGCAGATCCGATCGTTGAGCGTCAGGCGCTGGCCTGCTGCAACTGCCCGAAATGCTCACTGGCGCGCGGGGCCGGCGTTGAGGCGTACAAGGTGGCGTGCTGAGCGAACTCGGCAGTCGCATCCATCACGACGAGTTCTCCTCGTCTCTACTATTCATATTGGACCTGGAGGCAACCCAATGACCCTACATATCAAGATTCTCGGCGGCGGTTGTGAGAACTGCGACCGTTTGGCTGCGAACGCCAAGCAGGCGGTCGCGCAGCTCGGCGTGGACGCGACGTTCGAGAAGAGCGGCGACTACGCGGAGTACCAACGCTATAACCTGCTCGCCACGCCCGGCCTAGTCGCCAATGACCAGTTGCTGAGTGGCGGTCGGGTGCCGTCACCCCAGCAGATCGTGACCCTGTTGGCTAACGTCCTGGCAGCGGATACGAACTGACTGCCTCCGCGTTCACCCATCTTCCCACTAGTCTCTTTGTTAAGGAGAAGCACATGTCGCCCAGTGCAGCTGCGGCCGCTCCCGCTGGTGTAACGAAACAACTCTCGACGCTCGATCGCTTCTTGACGCTGTGGATCTTTCTTGCCATGGCGATCGGCGTCGCGCTCGGCTACTTCGTTCCGGGGGTCGAGGATTTCATCAACCAGTTTCAGGTCGGCACCACCAACATTCCGATTGCCATCGGCCTGATCCTCATGATGTATCCGCCGTTCGCCAAGGTGAAATACGAGCGCCTGCCCGAAGTCTTCCGCAACACGAAGATCCTGGGCCTGTCGCTCCTGCAAAACTGGATCATCGGCCCGATCCTGATGTTCGTACTGGCCGTCGTCTTCCTGGCCGGTTACAACCAGGAGTACATGACCGGCCTGATCCTGATCGGCATCGCGCGCTGTATCGCGATGGTGATCGTCTGGAACGAGCTGGCCAAGGGCGACACCGAGTACGCGGCGGGCCTGGTCGCCTTCAACAGCGTCTTCCAGGTGCTGTTCTATAGCGTCTACGCCTACATTTTCATTACGTTGCTGCCCCAGGCACTCGGGCTCGAGAGCGCCACCGTGCAGATCAGCATGGGCGAACTAGCCCGGACGGTCTTCATCTACCTGGGCATCCCCATGATCGCCGGCTTCGGCTCGCGCTTCATCCTGTTGCGCATTAAAGGCCGGGAGTGGTACGAGACGAAGTTCATCCCGCGCATCAGCCCGATCACGCTGGTGGCGCTGCTCTTCACCATCATCGTAATGTTCAGCCTGCAGGGCGACCAGATCATCGCGCAGCCGCTCGACGTGGTGCGCATCGCGATCCCGCTGGTGCTCTACTTCGTGATCATGTTCATGCTCACGTTCTGGATGGGGTGGAAGGCGCGCGCCAACTACAAGATGTCGGCGACGATGTCATTCACTGCGGCGAGCAACAACTTCGAGCTGGCGATTGCCGTGGCGGTCGCCGTGTTCGGCATTTCGTCGGGCGAGGCCTTCGCGGCCGTCATCGGCCCGTTGATCGAGGTGCCGGTCATGATCGCCCTGGTCAACGTGGCGTTTGCGATTCAGCGACGCTGGTTCAAGGGCGAGCTATTGGCCGCGCCGGCAGGGATGGTCGCGGCGGCTGAGGAAGCCTGCCCGCCGCCCGTAACGCCGAAGGGCGCGTGATAGCCTTCGGCCTGGCACTGTGGCGCTTCCGCCCGGGCGCCAGGCCTTTTTGTGAGCGAGACAATGCCAAGCACAGTCGGACTGTGGGGAGCACGACGGGGCGTGCAGGCTGCTGGCGAATCGGTATGGCTTGGACCCGAAGCAGCGGGATTTGACGCGGTCGGCGTGAGGTTGCCGCGCGAAATCCTGGCGTCAGCCGGGCTGGACGAGCGCGAGGACGTGCTGGTCGAACTGACCGGCGACGGGCTCCGGCTGACGGCCGATCGCCTGCGCAAGGTCTACGTCGAGGTGACAAGCGTCTGCAACCTGACCTGCGCGACATGCATCCGAAACGCCTGGGACGAGCCGGTCGGCCACATGCCCGTCGAGCGCTTCGCGCGCCTCCTGGAAGGACTGCCACAGCCGAGGGTAGGGGCACAAATCACGCTGTCGCTCAGCGGATACGGCGAGCCGCTGGCGCATCCCCGCTTTCTCGACCTGGTGCGGCTGGCGCGCGAGCGCGGTTTCCGGGTCGAGATCGTCACGAACGGCCTGCTGCTGGATGCCGCGCTCGCGCGCTCGTTGGCGGATTTGGGCGTCAGCCAGGTCGCGGTTTCGCTGGACGGCGGGGAACCAGCTGCCTACGAAAGCATCCGGGGCGCGGACTTTGCGTCGGCATTGGAGGGAGCCCGGCTGCTGATTGAAGCTCGTCGCCGGACGCGCAGAATCATGACGGTAGGGGTGGCGTTTGTCGCAACCCGCCGCAATGTCGACAGCTTGCCGGCTCTGCTCCGGCTGGCTCGGGACTTGCCGCTCGACTTCGTCTCGATCAGCAATGTCGTCCCGCACACGCCTGAAATGGCAGGCGAGACACTCTGGCGTCGGGCGGCCTGGGCGGCCACGTTCCGACCGGAAGGCTGGTGGCCGCGGGTGTCAATGGCGCACCTGGACGTGACGGACGCCACCCTCCCGGCTCTGGCCGCCCTCATAGCGAACGGGCCGGTGTTCCCGCCGGCATGGCTCGACCACGGCGCGGGACGGAATTACTGCCGCTTCGCGCGCGAGGGCATGCTGGCAGTGAGTTGGGATGGGCGGGTGGCGCCCTGCCTATCCCTGCTCCATACGCACCCCGAGTATGTCAACGATCACTGGAAGACGGTGCGCAGTCATGCGGTCGGGCACGTGGACGAACTCGGGCTGGCCGAGATCTGGCGGGAGCCGGCGTACCGCGAGCTGCGCAGCCGCGTGCGGAGCTTCGACTTCTCGCCCTGCTTTAGCTGCGGCGGGTGTCCTGAAACGGATGCCAATGAGAGCGACTGCTACGGCAGCCCGTTTCCGGCGTGTGGGGAGTGCCTGTGGGCGCAGGGCATCGTGCTGTGCCCGTGAGATCAGGAGAATGGTGTGAACGCTGAATACCTGGAGCTAAGGGTCGACAAGTTCATCTTCCGGGTGCGATCCGGCGTGCTGTACAGCGAGGCCGGAGTGTGGGTGGATTACGATCCAGCGCGCGGCATCGCGCGAGTTGGCCTGACGGACTTCCGCCAGCAGTCCAGCGGTGACGTCGCCTTCGTCGAGTTGCCGGAGGTGGGCACGCAGGTCACGGCGGGCGGCGATCTGGCGAGCATCGAGACGATCAAGCTCGACCTGGTCGTGCCAGCGCCAGTGGACGGCGAGATCGTCGGGGCAAACGAGGCGCTCGCTGATGCGCCAGAGCTGATTAACCAGCACCCCTATGGCGACGGCTGGCTGGTCGAACTGAAGCCGGAAAGCTGGCCTGCGGCCGGT
>JALOOB010000526.1 GCA_025454635.1 Anaerolineae bacterium | reverse complement strand
TTACGGCCTCATGGTCTTCACGCTCGGCTACGGCATGATGTGGGCAACCCTTGGACAATTCACCGATCCCGCGCTCGCCCGCCCCGACTTCCGCGCGGTTAGCCAGTACATCCGTCAACATGGCGATCCCGCCCGCGACGCCGTCGTCCTCGTCGGCGGCCACTTCGCGCCCGTCATGCGCTACTATCTCGACGACGCGGGCTTCGACCTGTACCCCATGCCGCCGGGCCTCATCCAGAACGTCGACAAGCCGCTCCGCTACGCTGACCTCTCCGCGCTCAACGATGCCGCGGCGGACCACAACCGGGTGTGGCTCGCGCTCTGGCAGCGCGAGCTGGCCGACCCCGGCGGCATCGTCCTCGACGAGCTGCTGCGCCGCGGCGTGCGCCGGGAGGTCGCCGCCGACTTCGGGGAGATCAACCTGCTTTTTTTCGACGTCCCCCAGGGAACGACCTTCGAGACGAAACCGCAGCCGGCCAACCCGACCGACCGCGTCTGGGGCGACGCGCTCGCGCTGAAGGGCTTCGACCTCGCGCCGCCCGCTAACGCCCCCGCCGGCGACACGCTCGACGTGACGCTCCACTGGCTGCCGCGCGCGGCCATCGGCAAGGACTACCTCGCCTCCGTCCAGTTGATCGGTCCGGACGGCAAGCTCTACGCCCAGGCCGACCACATGGCCCACAGCGACTTCTACCCGACTTCGCTCTGGCAGAAGGGCGAAGCCGTGCTGGATCGCTACGCCGTCGCCATCCCGCCCGACACCCCGCCCGGTGACTACCTCCTTCAGGTGGTGCTCTATGACCGCGACGGCGCGCGCTGGCTGGTGGACGGGCAGGAAACCGCCCCGCTCACCACCCTGCGCATCGCGCCGTAAACGGCTATAATGGGCGGGTCCGCGCCAGCGGGACAAACCGTAATGAATCGAATGGAGGCGGAAGATGGGTGAGAAAAGACCGGCAGCAGCGAGCGTCGACGAGTACATCGCGTCATTTCCCGAGGAAACCCAGGCCGAGTTGATTAAGATTCGCGCGCTGATCCGCGAGACGCTCCCCGAGGCAGAGGAACGCATCAGCTACGGCATCCCCGGCTACTACCAGAACGGCCAGGTGATCTTCTTCGCCGGCTTTGCGCGGCACATCAGCGTCTACCCCGCGCCCGACAGCGTGGAAGAATTCAAGGAAGACCTCGACAAGTACCAGAAGGGCAAGGGCACCTTCCAGTTCCCGCTCGGCCAGCCCATCCCCTATGACCTGATTCGGCGCACGGCGGAGTACCGCCTCGCGCAGAATCTTAGCAAGAAGAAGACCCCGAGGAGGAAACAGGATGAGGATCGAGAAGGCTCGGTCGGTCAATGACGACCTCGTAGCGGCCATGGCGCGGCTCGTGCCGCAGTTGTCCAGGTCGAACCCGGCGCCCACCCGCGCGCAGTTGGAAGAGATGGTCGGCTCGCCGGCCATCACGCTGCTCGTGGCATATAGCGACGCCGGCGATATCGTCGGTTCGCTCACGCTCGCCATGTTCCGCATCCCCACTGCCCTGCGCGCCTGGATCGAGGACGTGATCGTGGACGACGCCGCCCGCGGCCAGGGCATCGGTGAGGCCTTGACGCGCCGCGCGCTCGATGAGGCCCGCGCCGCGGGCGCCACCACGCCAACCGCCTCTACCAACGGATCGGGTTTGAGCGTCGCGAGACGAACGTCTACCGCTACACCCTGAAATAGCCACCGCGCCGCAGGTCGCCCTTGCGCAGCAGCGGGCGACTTGCGGTCGCCCGAAACCCTCCCTTAAAAATCTCCCCTTAACTGTTAACTGCTACTTGACACGAAATCGATTTCGTACTATGCTGTTGCGCACCGCATCCCGCAGAGTACCGATACCTCCATGCCGGTCACCATCGAAGACGTTGCCCGCGAACTCGGCCTTTCGGCCTCCACGGTGTCGAAGGCCCTCAACGACTACCGCGATATCCCCGCGGAGACGAAGGCGCGCGTCAGCGAGGCTGCCAGGCGACTCGGCTACCACCCCAGCGCCGCCGCGCGCAGCCTGCGCCTCCATCGAACCGACCGCATCGGCGTCATCAACACCGCAACGAGTTATAGCGTCGACTACTTCACGGAGCTTCTGCGCGGGGTGACCGCGGGCGCCGAAGGGGCCGACTATAACCTCGTCCTCTACACTAACATTCACACGCAGCCCGACCGGCTGCGCCGTGTCTGCCGCTCCCGTGAGGTGGATGGCATCGTGCTGATGAGCGCGGACGAGACGCCCGAGACGCTGGACGCCCTCATAGAGGAAGACTTGCCCTTCATCACGCTTGGCCGCTGCGAGCAGCGGCCGGCCGCGTCGTTCATCGCGGCCGACGGCGAGGAGGCCGGCCTGCTCGCCACTCGCCACCTGCTCGAGCTCGGCCACCGCCGCGTCGGAATGGTGAGTTCCACGCTCGACCCCCAGACGTGCGCGCAGCGGGTGGCGGGCTACCGTCGCGCCCTTGACGAGGCCGGAATCGAGTTCGACTCCTCCTTAGTAGCAGAGGCGCCCTACACGCCGGGCGGCGGCGCGCAGGCGATGGACGCAATCCTCGCGCGCGAACCGCGCGTGTCTGCCGTCGTGACGATCAGCAACACCCTCGCGGTCGAGGCGCTCCAGTCGCTCGCGTCCCGCGGGCTTCGCGTGCCGCATGACGTCGCGGTCGTCACCTTTGACGACACCTGGCTCGCCCTCGTGACCACGCCCCCGCTGACCTCGGTGCGCACGCCGCTCTTTGACATGGGCCGGCGTTCCGTCGAGTTGCTGCTCGCCGCTATTGCCGACCGCAGCCTCCCGCCCCCGCGCGTCGTCTGCCCGGTCTCGCTCGTCGCGCGCGGCTCCACTCTGGGAGCGCAGTCGTGACCCGCGCGCTCTCGTTCAGCGACTCGGGCTGGGAACGCGTCGAACGCAACTGGACCGCGTGGTGGCAGGGCGAGACGGACCGGCCCATGGTCATTCTCGAGGCCATGACCGACCCGCGCTTCAGCCTCTGCACTTGGTCGCAGCACCTCACCACCTACCCGCTGTCGCAGCCGGCGGAGGAAATCGTCGACGCGCTGGACCCGCAGTTTGCCGCGCTTGACTTGTACGCGGACGCGTTCCCCAAGTGGTTCCCGAACTTCGGACCGGGCGTCGTGGCCGCGTTCCTCGGCTCGCCCGTCGACGCATCGACCGGCACGACCTGGTTCCACCCGTGCGGCCTCGCGCTCGATGCCGACCTCGCCTTCCGGGCCGATGGCCCC
>JALOOB010000240.1 GCA_025454635.1 Anaerolineae bacterium | reverse complement strand
GGCCGGCAGCGACCGCGACGCGGTCGTCGCGTCGCTCCAGGCCGACTATGCGCTTGATCTCAACTCGGCCCGCGCGCTGTACGACTACGTGAAGAGCCAAGTGGACGCGCTCGGCGCGATTTCGTCCGACGAGACGATTATCGTCGAGGCGTTTTTCGACGCGGTCGGTGAGGCGCGCGTCGTCGTCCACTCGCCGTTTGGCGGCCGCATCAACGGCGCGTGGTCGCTGGCCCTTGTCGATGCGCTCAAGGAGCGCCTCGGCATGGAGATCGAGAGCATGGTCAGCGACGACGGCATCCTCCTGCGGCTGCCCGGCGTGGCACTCGGCGGTCTGGATCAGGGTAATCTCTCCGCGGGGATGCCGCGCGAGGCTGCCTTCGCGGACGCCGATCTTTCGGTCGTTGCGGGCGTGATCCGCAACATGACCGTCCGAGAGGCGCGGCAACGCATCCTACGCGAGCTGCCAAACTCGGCCGTGTTCGGCGCGCGCTTTCGCGTCAACGCGGGACGCGCCCTGCTGCTGCCCCGTTCGCGGGGGCGAAAGCGCACGCCCTTCTGGCTTCAGCGCATGAAGGCGCGCGACCTGCTCGCCACGGTCAGGAACGTGCCAGACTTCCCAATCATGGCGGAGACGTACCGCGACTGCCTGCGCGACGTGATGGACCTCGGACATCTGGACGGTCTGCTAACCGCGGTTGAAGAGGGTCGCGTCGCCGTGATGCCCGTCCAAACGCGTGTCCCGTCACCCCTTGCGTCCGGGCTACTGTATCAGTTTATCAGCAGTTACATGTACGAGTGGGACACGCCGAAGGCCGAGCAGCAGCTTCACTCGCTCGCCATGCGGCGGGAGCTGGTGGACGACCTACTCGAAGGCGCCGAGTCCGGTCGACTGGCGATGGAGCCGGCCGCGGTCGAGTCGGTCGTCGCGGCTGCGGACCGCACGGCGCGGAAGGCCCGAACGGCGGACGAACTGGCGGTGCTACTGCTCGAGCTGGGGGATTTGACTGAAGCGGAGATTGCGGAGCGCAGCGTCACAGACCCGCGCCCGTGGCTGGACGAGTTGGCGCGGAGCGGGACGATCGAGTTCGTCGCCATCCCAACCGGCCCCGGCGAAGAGCAACGCTGGATCAGCGCGGAACACGCTGCCGAGTATGCCGAGTTCGCGTCAGTAGGGGAGGGGGCGGCCGTAGTGGCGCGCTATCTTCGCTGGTCGGGCCCGGTTACGCGCGCGGGCATTCTCGACCGCTACGCGTTCGCTGCCGACTGGCTGGACGCCACCCTCGCGCGGCTCGTGGAGGAGCGCGCGATCGTCCAGGGGCACTTTCTCGACCTTGGCGCCGAACTCGAATACTGTGACCGCTACCTTTTTGAGCAAGTTTACCGCCGGACGCTCAACGTATTGCGCCGAGAGGTAGAGCCTGTTCCGCTCGCCGCATACCAGGCGTTCTTACTGGAATGGCAGAGCATGGGCGGGCCAAAGCCCGCGGGCGGCTCGCTGGAGGCGGCGCTGCGGCAGTTACGCGGGCTGGCGCTTCCCGCCTCGGCATGGGAACGCGAGGTGCTGCCGCTCCGAACAGGGCGCGGCGGGTGGCGCGACCTGGACCCGCTTCTGCGGAAGGGCGATTACGCGTGGGTCGTTGCAGGCAGCGAAGCGCGCCCCTACCTGCGATTCGTTGCCCGCCGGGAGGGGGGCGTGTTCCTGGCCGATCCCCTCACGAAGATTGGCTCGGGCACGCCCGGCGAAGTTTTGGACTACCTTAAGTCCGAGGGCGCTTCCTTCTTTGCGGACATCCAGGCGGGAACCGGACTTGGGGTGACAGCGCTGCGTGAGGCCCTGCGCGGGGTGGCGCTCACCGGGGTGGTGACGGGCGAGGACCTGGCGGGGTTGGCCGCGATTCTGCGCGCGGATGACTCAGCACCGGAGTCAAAGCCGATGAGCGCGCTGGAACAGGACCTGGCCGCACGCCTGCCGCCGCGCCCGCTAGGCCGGACGCGAGGTGGCACGCGGGCTACTGCGCAGCGAATGCGCGAGCAGCGGCGCGTGATCGAACAGCGGATCAGGGCGGGTGTCGACGCGGGCGAAGTCGACGGCTGGTCGGGCAGATGGTCGCTTGTCAATCGCGCTGCGGTCATGGGGCCGCCGCGCGACACCGGCGAACGCGCGCTCGCCTTCATCCAGATTGCGCTCGAACGATACGGCCTCATCGCGCCGGAGATCATCGCGCGCTTCGAGACGCGCTGGACGTGGGCGGAGGAGGAACCGGCTGAGCCCGCAGCGCGCGCGTTGTGGGAGAAGAACCGGCGGCAGGCCGAACTGCATCCTCCGCGCGAAGTGGCGTGGAACTGGGGCGAACTGTCTGCCCAGTTGCAGCGCATGGAGCTGCGCGGCGAGGTGCGGCGCGGCTACTTTGTGAAGGGTCTTTCGGGGATGCAGTACGCGCTGCCGCAGGCGGTGGAGGCGCTGCGCGCGGCGCGGGGCGGGCTGACCGAGAGCAACGAGATCACGCTGCTGTCGGCGCTCGATCCGGTGAACCTCTACGGCGGAGAAGCGTTGGCGTTTGCCGCAGGGGGCGCAGAGGACACCGAGAGGCCGCATGCGAGCGGCGCCCGGTTCGCCCGCGTGCCGTCCACGCACATCGTCCTGTGGCGCGGACTGCCGGTCTTGATTGGCGAGGATAATGGCTCTCGGCTCTGGGCGATGGACGCTAGCGAGGATATGTTGCGCAAGGCGCTGAAGCTCTACATTGAACGCTCCACTGCGCCGCGTCGGGTAGCGATTACGAGTTGGAACGGGGCAGATGTGATCGGGAGCAGGGGGGAGGCGCTGCTGCGAGAGTTGGGGGCGAGCCGAAGCCCATCGGGGTTGGATTACTGGCGGAGCGGATAAGTTCGCTTTCGCCAGGCCGATATTTTGCGGGTCGTATCGGCACGCCCTCTGGTCACCCTACTCGATGATATCCCGTCCTCCCCTCGAATTGCGAGCGAAAAAGAGCGCCTTGAGGTGGTTGCTCAAGGCGCTCTTGTCCGGGCGGTGATGCTGCTGAGTTATCTGCCGCGCTCGCCGCGCACGTATGGCAGGCCCAACGCGGCCGGCGCTCCCACCCGCTTCTTCATGGCCGAACGCGATCCGATGACCAGGATGATGATGGTCAGCGCGTAGGGGAGCATCTGCAGGAAGAAGCCGGGGCTCTGGGCGCGGAATGGGTTCTCGAACCAGAGCAGCATGGTCGGACCTTGCAGGTCGAGGATCAGGCGGCGCAGCGCGCCAAACATATAGGCGCCTGCCAGCGCTCGCCACGGGTTCCACTGCGCGAAGATGACGATACCAATGGCGATCCAGCCCTGGCCGGCGGTGGTCAACTCGCTGAACCAGCCGGGGGAGATGGCGAGGCTGATTGTGGCGCCGGCAAGCCCGGCCAACAGCCCACCGATGAACACGTAGAGGTACCGCAGCCGGTAGACATTGATGCCGAGGGCATCGGCCGCCGACGGATATTCGCCGACCGCCCGCAGGTGCATGCCCGGTCGCGTTCGGTTGATGTAGAACGCAACCGCCGGCGTCAGCAGATATCCAAAGTAGACCAGTATGCTCTGGTTGGTGAACAAGATCGGCCCGAGGATCGGAATTGCCGAAAGGCCAGGCACCGTCCAGTTGGGCAGGAGAGCTGTCGTTCCCGCTTTGCTGAGCCCTTCGCCCAGGACGAGGCTCAAGCCGATGCCGACGAAGTTGGTTGCGAGGCCGCTCACTACCTGGTCAGCCTGGAAGTTGATGGTGACTACGGCATGGAGCAGGCTGAGCATACCCCCGGCGAGCATCGCGACGAGCAGGCCGAGCCAGGGGTTGCCCGTGCCCACGGCAACCTTAAAGCCGAACATGGCGCCGAGCAGCATCATGCCTCGCCGATGCTGGCGAACAGGAGCACGGTGCCGGTCGCGACGCCAGCCTGGAGGACGACGATCCAGTCTATCACGGCGAACCTCCTAGCTGCGCACGAGGCGGACGCGGTACCGAAGCAGCACGTCGCTGGCGATCACGCAGAACAGGATGATGCCCTGCAGCATGCGTGGGATGCCGGAAGGCTGGATCTCGCGGCCGGCGAGGATGAGGCCGCCGAACAGGACGGAGACGAGGACGACGGCAAACGGATTCAGCTTGGCGAGCCAGGCGACGATGATACCGGTGAAGCCATAGCCGGGGGAGATCGCGCCCTGAAGCCGGTGCACCACGCCCGAGATCTCCGACATGCCTGCGAGGCCGGCAAGACCGCCGGACAGCATCATCACAAGCACGGTATTGCGGACGATATTGATGCCGGCATAGTGGGCGGCCCGGGGGTTATCGCCGATAAGGCGGATTTCGTAGCCCCATTTGCTGCGGGAGACGATGAACCAGACAATCGTTGCGGCGATGAGGCCCAGCAGGATGCCGCCATGCAACGTGAGGCCGCCGAAGGCCGGGATCGACTTGGCGTAATCAAGGAGGCGGGGCATCCAGGCGGTGCGCGGGAACATCCTTGACATCTGGAAGCCGCCTTCGCTCCACGCGCCAAATACCCAGAAGAGCACCCAGGATGTGGCGATGTAGTTCATCATCAAGGTTGTGACGACCTCGTTGACGTTGAGCTTCGCCTTCAGATAACCCGGGATGAAACCCCACAAAGCGCCGCACAGAAAACCTGCCAAGGCCATCGCGAGCAGCATGAGGGGTTTGGGTGTGGTGGCGGGCAGGAGAGGAAGGAGGACAACGGCGCTGGCGCCCCAAGCGCCCATGAAGAACTGCCCCTCCGCGCCGATGTTCCACAGGCGCATGCGGAAGGCGAGCGCACAGGCCAGGCCTACCAGTATCAGCGGGGTGGCTTTGACAAGCGTGTCGTTGAAGACGCCTACGCTACCGAATGCAGCTTCAAGGATGTGCTGGTACGCTGCCAGGGGATGACCACCGCCGAGGTAGATCAGCAAGGCGCCGACGATCAACGCGACGACCACTGCGCCCACGGAGGTTGCCACTGGCAGCCATTTCGGGGTCGTCAGGCGTCGCTCGAGGCGGAGCGAGTACGTGGGTCGGAAACCCTTCGCCAGGGTATCATTCGTGGCCATCGGTTTCCCCTCTGATATTCTCCAGGCGCTGTCCCGCCATCATCAGGCCGATCTGCTCGAGGGTCGTCTCTTCGGGTTTCACTTCACCCATGATTTGTCCCTCGTAGATCACTGCGATGCGGTCAGAAAGCGCCATAACCTCTTCCAATTCTTCCGAGAAGAGCAGGATGGCTGTGCCGCGCGCGCGCTCGTCGAGGAGCACTCGCTGGACGGCCTCGATTGCGCCCACGTCCAGGCCGCGGGTGGGCTGGACCGCCACGATGATTTTCGGCTCTGCCGACATTTCGCGGGCGAGGATGGCCTTCTGGAGATTGCCGCCGGACAGCAGGCGGGCTTGAACGTCAATGTTGGGGGCAGCGATGTCGAAGGCGGTCTTGAGCTCCTCGGCCTGTTTGCGGATGACGGATCGATTGAGGGCCAAGCGGGAACCGACGGGCGCCTTCCGGTAGCTCTTCATAATCAGGTTTTCGGCCAGGCTGAGGCTGGGCGCGCTGCCCACGCCGTTGCGGTCCTCGGGGACATGCGCCACCTGCCGATTGATGGCCACCCGCGGCGAGCGGTTCACCACGTCCTCGCCGTTGACCCGGACGTGGCCGGACAGGGCTTTGCGCATGCCCGTGATGACTTGCGCCAGTTCGCTCTGACCGTTGCCGGCGACGCCGGCGATGCCGAGGATTTCGCCGGCGCGCACCTGCAGCGAGACGCCTTTTAGCGCCTGCAGGCCGCGGTCGTTCTCGGCTTTAAGGTCCTGCAAATCCAGGACGACAGGGCCGGGCGTGGCGGGCGGCTTTTCCAGGAAGAAGATGACGTCGCGGCCTACCATCAGTTCGGCGAGTTTCCGCTTGGTTGTGCCTGCCGTGCTCACGCCCGAGGCGGTCGCGCGGCCGTGGCGAAGCACGGTGACGCGATTGGCGATGGCAAGCACCTCGTCCAGCTTGTGGCTGATAAAGACGATGGAGTGACCGCTGGCAACCATGCCCTTGAGGGTGGCGATGAACTCCTTGATTTCCTGGGGGGTGAGCACGGCGGTCGGCTCGTCAAGGATCAGCACGCGTGCGCCGCGATAAAGCATCTTGAGAATTTCGACGCGCTGCTGTTCGCCCACGCTGAGCTGCCAGATCTTCGCCTTCGGATCGACCCGCAGCCCGTACTGCTCCTGCAAAGCGAGGATCTTCTTGTCGAGCTCAGCCATGTTGAGAACGAAACGGGGCGCCTCGAGGCCAAGGATGATATTCTCGGTAACGGTTTGCGAGGGGACGAGCATGAAGTGTTGGTGCACCATGCCCAGCCCGGCTGCAATGGCGTCACGCGGGGAGTTAAAACTGACGCGTTTGCCTTCGACGGAGATGGCGCCTTCTTCCGGCTTGTAGAGGCCAGCCAGGACATTCATCAGCGTGCTCTTGCCGGCGCCGTTTTCGCCTAGCAGCGCATGCACCTCACCCTGGCAGAGATCGAAGTCAACGTGATCGTTGGCGAGGACGCCTGGGAACCGTTTAACAATTCCGCGCATCTCGACAGCATTGACGATCTGGGGCATCCGGTTACTCCTGTTAGCACGATGCCTGGTTCAGAGATGAAACGGGTGACAGGGCTCGCCTGTCACCCGTTCACCGGCTCCGCTTTTTACTGCGGTGGCTCTGCGGTGATGCCGTCGGCCCACCACTTCATGCAGAACTTACAGGGGTTGCCCTCAGCCCCGGGCGGGAACTGATCCAGGTCTGCCTGCTGCATCTTCTCACCAGCCGGCACGATCACTTTGCCAGTGTTGTCCTTGATCTCGCCGGCGAAGACGTCGAAGCGGGTGAACTCGCCTTTGTTCATCTTGGCCAGGATATCGCGGACTTGCTGCAACACCTCAGGCGGGAGTTCCGCTGCGCCCTTGGTTGGCTCCTGGCCTTCCATGAAACCGTACAGGCCCAAGGCGCCGGAGTCGGAATCGAAGTACTCCCAGCCCGGCTTGTAGGTCCCCGCCTTCACCTGCTCGGCGATCTTGAGGTAGACCGGGCCCCAGTTCCAGTACGGGGCCGTCAGGCAGCCGTCGGCCTTGCAGGAACCGACCCAGTCATAGGTGATGCCCCACTTGCCCTTCGAGGTCGCCACATCGGCCACAGCCGGCGTGTCGGCGCCGGTGAAGACCACCTGCGCGCCCGCGTCGAACAGAGATGCGGCCGATTCCTTTTCGATGATCGGGTCATGCCAGGTGTTCAGCCAGCGAACGTCCATGGTGCATTCGGGGCAAGTCTTCTTGGCGCCCAACATGAACGCGTTGCCGAGGCGCAGCTCTTCCGGAATGGGGAAGGTGGCCATGTAGCCCAGCTTCGGGTTCCCGTCTTTGACGGCGCGCGCGCCGGCCAGCATGCCGGCAAGGTATTTCATGTTTTCCATCGCGCCCATCAGGTTGCCGAAGTTCGTCTCGTTGGACTTGAAGCCGGTCAGGTGGATGAACATGGAGTCGGGGAACTCCTCCGCCACGATCTCCATTGCGTCACCGAATCCGAACGAGGTGCCGAGGATCATGTCAAAGCCCTTGCGCGCGAGGCTGCGGAAGGCCTGCTCCGAGTCAGTGCCTTCGGGCACGTTCTCGACATACGCCACGTGGGCATCCGGCATGTTCTTGGCAATGTACTCCAGGCCCTCGTAGTGAGCCTGGCTCCAGCCACCGTCGTCATGCGGGCCAATCAACACCATGCCGATGTTGAATTTGCCTTCGACAACGTCGGGGATCTGAAGGGCGGGCTTCTCAGCAGCTGCGGGAGCGGCGGTTGGCTGCTCTGCTGCCGGCGCAGCGGTTGGCTGCTCTGCCGCCGACGCCGCAGTCGGCTGGGCTGCCGGCGCAGCGGTCGGCGCGGGGGTGGCGCAGGCGCTAAGGATCATCGAGAGGATGATCACGAAGGCCATCACGCTCCAAGTGTGTTTACGCATTTGATACTCCTCCTGTTGAAGGTGTGAAGATGGTGCGCAAGCGTAGCTCTAGCAGGGTGATGTCAGCAGGGTTCTCCCCCATCCATCGTTCCTCCCCGGCGAGGCGAGAATACCGGGATGAGGGCGTGTGAAGTCAAGGCGTTTCGCCAAGATTGATATGATTGTATCGCGAGCTTGGGGCTCGCGCAAATGACCCGCGTCATGTCAGCGCACGGGCGCAGGCGTGGTATAATCCGTCAACCCTGCCTGCCCTGCCTTCAAGAGGGGCAAGTCGATTCAGGAGGCGACACCATGTCCGAACTCAATAACCTCGTGCGTGTGGCCCGCGGCGACGCGCCGGCTGACCTGGTCCTCCGCAACGCGAAGTTGGTTAACGTTTATTCCAGCGAGATCTACACCGCAGACGTCGCGGTCTACGGCGCGCGCATTGCCGGCATCGGCAGCGGCTACACCGGCGCGCAGGAGATCGACCTCAAAGGCAGCTATCTCGCGCCCGGCCTGATTGACGGTCACGTCCATATCGAGAGCGCGATGGTCGGCGTGCGGCAGTTCGCGGCCGCCGTGGTTCCCCGCGGCGTCACCTCCGTCATTGCCGATCCGCACGAGATCACGAACGTCCTCGGCCTCGACGGCATTCGCTACATGTTCGACCAGGCGAAGTACGGGCGCTTGAGCATGTTCGTCATGGTGCCCTCGTGCGTTCCGGCGACCCACATGGCGACCGCGGGCGCGTACCTGGAGGCTAAGGACATCGCCTCGTTGCAGGGTGACCCGTGGGTGCTCGGGCTTGGGGAGATGATGAACTACCCGGGCGTGGTCAACGAAGACCCGGGCACGCTCGACAAACTCGACGCGTTTCGGACGCGTGTGCTCGACGGTCACGCGCCAGGGCTGACGGGCAACGCGCTCAACGCGTATGCCGCGGCGGGCATCGGCTCGGATCACGAATGCACGACGGTGGACGAGGCGCTCGAAAAGCTGCGCCTGGGCATGTATATCCTCATTCGAGAGGCGACCGGCGCGCACAACCTGGCCGCGCTGCTGCCGATGATTACGCCCGACAACGCGCGACGCATCTGCTTCTGCACGGACGACCGCCATCCCGCGGACCTGCTCGACCAGGGCAGCGTCGACTACCTCGTGCGGTGCGCGATCCAGTCGGGCGTCGATCTCGTGACCGCGATTCGCATGGCGACTTTGAACACGGCGGAATGGTTCCGCATGTACGACCGCGGCGGCATCCGCCCCGGCAACCGGGCGGACCTGATCGTGTTCGACGACCCGCAGGAGTTCAAGGTGCGGCTTGTCGTGCGCGGCGGACAGGTGGCGGCCGGCGGGTAATCGGCGCGGTGTCCAACTCCCTCATCACGGAGAAGCGCCTTTTGGAGATTCCGTCGCAGTCCGGCGTGGCGACGCCCGATTACGAGCAGGACATCGTTAAGATGGCGGTCATCGAGCGGCACATGGCGTCGGGGCAGATGGGCAAGGGATTTGTGCAGGGGTTGGGCATCCGTCGCGGCGCAATCGCATCGACGATCGCGCACGACCATCATAATCTTGTCGTGGCGGGGGTGGACAACGTCTCGCTGACCACGGCCGCGGGCGCGGTCGCGGACATGGGCGGAGGGCTCGCG
>JALOOB010000525.1 GCA_025454635.1 Anaerolineae bacterium | reverse complement strand
CCGGTCGTGTCCCAGAATTCGAGCGGGCCATTGTTGATCTGCTCGCCGTGTTCGCCGCCGATGGGCGTCCATTGTCCACCTTGCCCGACTTCTACGCGATACGCGCGGAAGTCTGCGGAGCGCGCATTGCCGGTGATCTGGACGCCGCCCTTGACGCGCGCGCCGATGGTGGGCACGCCGATCTGCACGTCGCCGGCCAGCTCGCCGCCGCCGCACGGGCGTGCACGCGGACGCGCGCTTGCCGTTCGAGCCGTTAATCTCGAATGCCTGATAGACGTTGTCCTGCTGCTTCGGCTCTTTGCCGCGAATGAACAGGTCGACCGTCGTTGACTTGCAGTCCGGCGTGGGCAGCAGGCCGGAGGGCAGGCAGACCCGCACTTTGGCGATGCCCGGCGGTTCCGGCCAGCCCTGCGGCGGCAGCCCTTCGACCGCTTTCGCCAGCACCTTGTGGAAGATGGGCGCCGCGGTGAGCGAGCCGTCGGCCAGCTTCATGGCCTTGTTGTCGCTGTTGCCCGTCCAGACGCCGACCGCGATCTGCGGCGTGTAGCCCATCGTCCAGGCGTCGCGCCACTCATTCGTGGTGCCGGTCTTTGCGGCAACGGGGCGGTCAGGCAGAACGAGGTAGTTGGCGTATGAGCCGAAAGCGGCGGGTCGCGGGCTCGGGTCGCTCATCACGTTGTTGAGCTTGCGGTAGCCCGGGCGTTGGGCATCCTCGGGGATCGGTTTGCCGGCCATCACGCCGCCGTTCGCAAAGACGCTGAACGCATAGGTGTGGTCGAGCAGCGAGACCTGACCACCTCCCAGAGTGAGGCTGAGGCCGTAGCGGTTGAGCTCCCAGTTCAGACTGCTCACGCCGACGCGCCGCGCGGTTTTGATGACGTTGGCGACGCCGACCTGATCCATCAGCCAGACGGCGGGGATGTTGTACGAGCGCTGGAGCGCCTGGCGGAGCGACTGCGGGCCGTGGAACTTTCGGTCGTAATTCTCCGGCACATAGGGCGCGTTGCCCGGATCGGGGAAGACCGTGCGCACGTCGATCGCCATGGAGGACGGCGCGAACGCGCCCGATTCGAATGCGGTGAGATAGGTGTACGGCTTGAAGGACGAAAAGTAGTCGAGGCTGCCGACCATCGCGAGCACTTCGCCGGTGGGCGGGCGGACGACGACCACTGCGGCGTTGCCTGTTTCGTGGTCGAAATCCTGCTTCTTGGCTTCGGGGACGGCAGGGAAGTTCGGCAGATCGTTGCGGCAGGGCTTGGGAGCGGGGCCTTTGGACCCCTTCATCGAGCCGATATGGCTGCGCGCCACACACTCCGCATACGCCTGCAACTCCCAATCGACGGTCGTGTAGACGCGAAGGCCGTTCTGCCAGATAAAGTACGGGTCTTCCGGCGTGTTGTACTGCTGCTGGATTTGATCGAGCACGTAGAGCGCGAAGTGCGGCGCGTCGTCCGGCACCTCGAAGCGTTCCTGCGCCGATTCGCGCGTGTACTGCCACAGTGGGCCGGGCAGCCGCTTGGCCGCGTCAGCCTCTTCCTTCGTGATGTAGTCGGCTTTAACCAGCGCATTGAGCGCACGCGCGGTGGCTGGCCGGTCGCCGGAGGCGATCAGCGGAAGGTCGCCCTGGCCGAGGTAGCCCTCTTCAACCAGTTCGGTCAGCAGCGGCGTGTTGAAGTAGCGGGTCGCGGCGGCGGCCTGTTCCGGCGTCAGGTAGCTCGCCTCGACCATCGAGTTCAACACCTTACGTTGGCGGCGGTAGGCGTCGGCCGGCGCCTGGAACGGATTCAAGCCGGGGTACTGCGGGATGGCCGCGAGAACCGCCACCTCGTCGAGCGTTAGGTCGCGCACCGTCTTGTTGTAGTAAACCTGCGCCGCAGCCTCGATGCCGTACGCGGCGTTGCCGTAGAAGTTATAGTTGAGGTACCACTCGAGAATCTTCTCTTTGCCCTCACGGCCCGGGTACTTGCGCGTGATCTCGATGGCGAGGATCGCTTCCTTGAGCTTGCGCGCGTAGGATTGCTCGTACCGTTCCTTCGGGTCGATCAGCACGTTCTTGACCAACTGCTGCGTGATCGAGCTTGCGCCCTGGATCTGGTTGCCGCGCAGGTTGGAGATGAGCGCTCGGGACAGACCCCGGATGTTCACACCGATGTTGGTGTAAAAGTCGCGGTCTTCGAGCGCAATGGTCGCGTCCTTAATGAGCGTCGGGATTTGATCCGCCGGGAGGTACGTTCGGTCGCCGCGGAACGGTCGCGGGTCGATCGACTCGTACAGCAGGTGCGTGCCCGTGCGGTCGAATATCTTGACCGTCTCGTAGGTCTCCTGCTCGGTCTGGATCGACGATGGATCGGGCAGGTTCTGCGCGAAGAGCGTATAAACGCTCGCGGCGGAGACCGTCGTCCACAGGACGGCGGAGAACATCAAGAAGAAGGAGACGGCCAGGGCGCCGCCGAAGACGACGAGAAACCACTTGCCGTATTGGGGTTTGTTGTGCGAGCGGCGGTATCGACGCCACGATTGAATCTGCTTCGTGCGATGCATAGTCGAGTGGATGCTCCAAAGCCGTGCGGGAAAGCGTGATGCGCTTAAGACGCACGGCTCTCGTATTCGTTCCTGAAAGCGGTGATTCTCATATCAGCAAGCTGGCAAAGCTCTGCGCGAGCGCACGCAAAACATACGGGGGGTAGTCCCACCACCCCCCGCATTGCAGCGGCCTCTATTGTAGCAGAAAAGGCGCGGTCAGCCAAAAGCGCGTTACGTCACCTGCGCCCGCAGCGCGGCTTCAATCTCGCGCATCTCGCTTTCGAGACCTGACATGCCGGGAAACGGGCGGTCCGCGGCGCGGTACCAGTAGCGCGAGTTCGACTCGTCCGGCTCTGCCATGTGGACGATGCCGTGCAGCCACGA
>JALOOB010000239.1 GCA_025454635.1 Anaerolineae bacterium | reverse complement strand
GGCTTCCGCGCCGACTTCTCGCCCACCGCGCACATCCTGATCCGCGCCCGCGTGCTCCACCCCGCCATCGCGGTCGGCTCCGCCGTGTTCGCCGTCGCGCTCGGCCGGCTGATCGC
This sequence comes from Anaerolineae bacterium, assembly GCA_025454635.1. GTDB lineage: Bacteria > Chloroflexota > Anaerolineae > CG2-30-64-16 > CG2-30-64-16 > JALOOB01. The sequence continues at coordinate 5,743 of JALOOB010000239.1, read as the reverse complement.
CGCAAAGCGCCCCGACCCGCGCACGGGGACCTTCTCGACGGTGCTCGTCAGCCTGTTCATCATCCAGGTTTTCGCCGGCGCGTTGAATATCGCGCTGCTTGCGCCCGTCTGGATGCAGTTGGTCCACCTGGGGCTCGCGGTCGCGGTGTGGCTCTCGCTCATCCTGCTCGGCGCGTCCGCATTCGCCGTGCGGGAGAACGCTCCCGCCGTGGAATCGTCGCCCGCGCTGGCCCGCAGGGTCGCGCCATGACGCCGGTCCAGATTCGCGCGGCCCGTCCCGAAGATGGCCCCGCGCTCGCCGCGTTCCTCAAGGACCTGAACTACTTCCACCGGCTCGAACCGCTGTCGCTCGCCGCAGTGGAGGCCCAAGTCGAGCGCCACCTCGCGCTCTGCCTGGCCGACGAAAGCCACTCCGTCTATCTCGCCGAAGGCGACTCAGGCGACATCCTCGGCTACACCAACGTCCACTGGCTCCCCTACCTGTTCCTCCCCGGCCCCGAAGGCTACGTCTCCGAATTGTTCGTGGCGGAAGGCGCGCGCGGGCAGGGCATCGGCACGGAGTTGTTGCGCGCGGTGAAAGCGGCAGCGGCGCGCCGCGGCTGCTGGCGACTCTCCTTGCTCAACATGCGCGGCCGCGAGTCCTACGAGCGCGCCTTTTACGCGAAGGACGGCTGGCAGGAACGCGAGGACGCGGCAAACTTCGTCTACGAGGTGCGTTCGTAGGGGCGACCTGCGGTTGCCCTGCCTGCGTTCGCCGCGCTACCGAGGGCCAACCCCGCTGCGCCGGAACACCCAGAATCGCTCCCCGTCCGAAATCACCTCGACGGCCGCATCGGGCTCGACCCGCGCGGTCGTCATCTGTTCTTCGAGGAATTCGCTCACCGCGGGCGGATACGTCGTCTCCAGCGGCCAGAGCGTCAGCTGCGGCTGCGCCGCGGCGAGAAAACTCACCGCCGGCCATGCGCCCGTCTCAGGCCCCGCGGCCTTGAGCGTGGACAGCCCGAGCGGTTGCCCGAGCAGAGCTGCCTGCCCCTCCTGCGACAGCGTGGCCGGCAGCACCGCGCGAAACTGGCCGTAGGTCAGCAGGAACGCCGCGTCCGGCCCGGCGTCGAGCCGGGTCAGCTCCAGCCCTGCTTGCAGCTCGATCGTCGTCCCCGGCGCCAGCGAGCGCGGATCGACGCAGCGCCCCGCCGGCCACGGGGCGCTCCCGCAAGGCGCGAGCGTTATGTCCGGCCTTCCCCGCACCCAGCCCCCGCGCCGCGTCGCCTCGACCAGCGCCGCGCCGTCCCCTCTCCCATCCCACAGCCACGCGGTGCGTCCGTTGGGCGTGATCACCAGCGCGGCCTCCCCCTGTGGCGCAGGGACATGCGCGACCCGCAGCCGCCCGTCCGGCTGGCCGTTCCACGCAAACAGCGCCAGGCAGGCCGGCGCGACAAACAGCGCGCTCACCACGCCCGCGCGCCGCAGGTCGGGATTGCCTCTCATCAGCGCGGCGAGGTGCGGCAGGCGATAGGTCGCAATCAGGAGCAGATAGTAGCCGACCACGAAGCCCGGCCCCACCCGGCCCACGTCGATCGAGGCGAAGGGCAAGGCCGCGGCTGCCTTCACAACCTGCCACGTATAGGTCAGGAACAGCCACGGCACGGTTGCGAGGGCCTGCCCGAGCGGCTGCCACGCCAGCCCGCCGAGCAGCGCCGCAATGCCGCCCGCAAGGATCGCCGGCTGAACGGGCAGCACCAGCATATTCGCCAGCAAGGAGACCGGCGACAGCCGCCCAAAGTAGAACAGGATCAGCGGCAGCACGGCGGCCTGCGCGGCCACGGTGACGATCAACGTCGCGGCGAGCGCGCGCGTCAGCCGCTTCGCCGCCTCGATGGGCAGATGCGCGCGCAGGAACGCCAGCAGCGCGCCTGTGAGGGGCTTGCTGAAGAGGATCAGGCCGAGACTCGTCAAAAAGCTCAATTGAAAGCCGATGTCCCACAGGGTGAGCGGATTAAGCGCCAGCATGACCAGCCCCGCCGCGCACAGCGACACATAGGCGGTGCCGCGCCGGCCAAAGAACACTGCGCCGAGGCCAACCAGTCCCATGACGCCCGCGCGCAACGCCGGCGGGTCCGCGCCGACGAGCAGCACGTAAACGAGGATCGCGGGCGCAGCCAGCAGCGCCGCGCGGCGTCTGGGCAGCCGCGCGCCGAGCGCGGCAATGAGCGCGCCGCTGAGGAACGCGATGTTGCTGCCCGAGATGACGATCAGATGCGAGGTTCCCGTTGCCTTGAACGCGTCGTCGACCTTCTGCGGGATGCCCCCCTCGATGCCCAGCACCATCCCGTTGGTGAGGCTCGCAGCCGGCTCCGGCAGGATGCGGTTAATGACCTGCGCGCCGCGCGCCCGGAACGCGTAGAGCGCGCGCCAGAAGACGCGACCTCCGCCCGAATCGACCTGTTCGACGCTCGGCCGGCGCATGAGCGAATGGATGCCGCGCGCGGCCAGGTAGCGCCGGTAGTTAAAATCGTCGTAGACAGGCGGGCTCATCAACAGGCCGCTCGCCCGCAGCCTATCGCCGTAACGGAAGGCGGGATACGACCGCGCCGCCACCCACACCCGGCCCTCCACTGGAAACGTCCGCCCGTCCACGGTCAGCCGCTCCGCCGCCAGCTCGTAACCGGTCCCACCATCCTTCACCTGCGGGTAGCCGAGGACCACGCCCTCCACCGTGGCGCGCACCCCGTCTTGGGCCTGCCAGTGCGCCACGTCGCGCGGCCCAAAGCAGGCATCAAACGGCTGCGCGTCGTAGCGCCACGCGCCCAACGTTGCGAACAGGAGGATGCCGGCTGCCAGGCGCGGGCCGCGGTGGCGGCGCAGCAGGACCCACGCGAGAAGCGAGGCGGCGGCAAGCAGCGGGAGGGCTGCGCCGGATGTGGCGCACGAGAAGACGCCCTCCGACCGAAGGACGTAACCGGTGAGGATGCCGCAGGCGAACGCGATGGCGAGGTAGACGAGGGTCATGGCGGCAGAGAAGCGCGACGGCGCTTGAGACGCGACCAAGTATATTTTCGGGTGCGTTTGCGGTTGGGGGCAGATGCAGCAGAGCATCCTGAGCGGAGCGACTGAAGGGAGCGCAGTCGAAGGATGCTTTCGCCCCGGCTTGGAACACGCCCCATATTCTCGCGCCAGTTGAACCGCGGCGCAACATAGGGCATAATTCCCCTCGTCACACTCCCCACCCTGCCCGGAGCGCGCCATGTCCGACGAGAGCAACTACATCCCCAAAGTCAACCGCATCCAGATGATGCTCGGCGCCTACCCCATCCTCGGCGATGTTATGCGCGAGCGTATGCGCCAGGAGCTTTTCCGCCGCGGCATCATATCGCGCGAGCGCTTCGAGGAAGAGGTGCGCGAGCGGGCCGTGGCGTCACAGAAACGCGAGGGCGTCGTCAACCCCTACCAGGACGAACCCGCCGAAGTCTGGGAACGCCGCATGTCCAAAATCCGCGACAGCCTCACCGAGTTCTACTGGGCGTACAACCTCAGCCCCCAGCTTTTCGAAGAACTTGCGCGCGAGGTGCTCAACGCGCGGCCGACCGCCGAAAAAGCGCTCGCGCTCAACCCCGAAATGGCCTCAATGGAAGTGCTTTTCCACCAGATGGAGACCTACACCCGGCTGTCCTCGGAGGAACAGGCGCGCTCGCGACACCACATGCAGGAGACCAAGGTCGTCCTGATCAAGGCGCTCATTAGCGACGAGTTGGAGTTCGTGCGGGTCGCCAAGGAGTACCTCAACCACGAGGACCTCGTCTGGATTCGGTCGCACCGCGTGGGGCGCGGCAAAATCGGCGGCAAGGCGGCCGGCCTTGTGCTGGCATGGAAGATCCTGCAGGTGACCCTCGATCGCTTCTGCGACACCTGCCAGCAGATCGAGCTCGACATCCCCGAAACGTACTTCGTCGGCGCGGACGTCTCCTACGAGTTCCTCGAGATCAACGGCCTTGTCCAGTATCTGAACCAGAAGTACAAGAGCATGGACCAGATCGAAGGCGACTATCCGCAGGTGCAGGCCGCCTACGCCAACGGGCGCTTCCCGACCGACGTGATCGAGAAGCTGCGCAACCTGCTCCGCGAGGTCGGCCAGCGTCCCATGATCGTGCGGTCCTCCAGCCTGCTCGAAGATAACTTCGGCCTCTCGTTCGCAGGCATGTACGAGAGCATCTTCTGCCCCAACCAGGGCACGCTGGATGAAAACCTGCAAGCCCTTCTCGACGCCATTGCCCGCGTCTACGCCAGCGTGTATAACCCCGACGTGCTGCTCTACCGCAAACAGCAAAAGGTGCTGGACTTCGACGAGCGCATGGCGATCCTGTTGCAGGTGGTCCAGGGGGATGCCTACGGTGATCTCTACTTCCCGGCCGCGGCCGGCGTCGCATACAGCCGCAACCCGTTCGTCTGGAACCCCAAGCTGCGGCGGGAGGACGGGTTCGCGCGCCTCGTCGTAGGGCTGGGCACGCGTGCGGTCGAGCGCGTGGGCGAGGACTACCCGCGCATGGTCGCGCTGAGCCACCCGACGCTCCGGCCCGAGAGCGGCGCACGCGACATCAAGTACTACTCGCAGTTCTACATGGACGCGATCAACCTGAAGTCGAACGCTCTCGAAACCCTGCCCGTGGCGGACGTGCTGCGGCCCGACTACCAGGGAATCCGCCTCCTCGCATCGATCGACCACGGTGACTACGTCAGCCCGATGGTCTCGATCGACAGGACGATGGACCCGCGGCGGCTCGTCATCACGATGGACGGCCTCCTTTCGCAGACGCCCTTCGCGGCCGACCTCAAAACCGTTCTGAAGGCGCTCGAATTCAGCTACAGTCACCCGGTCGACATCGAGTTCACCATCCGCATCGGCAACGAGTACCCGAAGCCCAGCATCGGCCTTGTCCTGCTCCAGTGCCGCCCGCACAGCAACCCAAGCGAAAACGAGCGCGTGACGATCCCCGACCGGATCGCCGAAAGCGACATCATCTTCGGCACGGTCAAGATGGTGCCGACCGGTCGCGTCAAGCAGATCGCCTACATCGTCTATGTCGACCCCGCCATGTATGCCGCAGCCACCCCGACGCAGAAACTCGAGCTCGCGCGCCTGATCAGTCGCATCAACCAGCGGCTGGAGGGCAAGACCTTCGTCCTGATGGGACCGGGCCGCTGGGGCAGTTCGAATCCCGACCTCGGGCTCAAGGTCGGCTATGCCGACTTCTATAACGCGCGGGCCCTCGTCGAAATCGGCTGGGGCGAGGGCAAGAACCGCCCCACCCTCTCCTACGGCACGCACTTCTTCCAGGACCTTGTCGAGTCGCGCATCTATCCCCTCGCCGTCTTCCCCGGCGAGCCAGGCAACCCGTTCAAGCATACGTTCTTCGATGCCGCGCTCAACGCGCTGCCCGCCCTCCCGCCACCACCGGCGGACGCCGCCTGGAATTGGTGATGAGCGGCGACGAAGGCCGCGCAGTGGCCTATCTGGGTTAATAGACTTCAACACAAAGACACGAAGACACAAAGACACGGTGGCGCATTTATGAAGGAGCGGGCTCGTGCCTCTGTGTCATCGTGCCATCGTGTTGAACCCGTATCCGTTTGCGAGGACAAATGATTGAGCTAACTCTGGACGGCATCGCGCACGGCGGCGAGGCCATCGGCCGGCACATAGGAAAGACGATTTTCGTTCCCTATGCCATCCCCGGCGAGCGGGTGCGCA
>JALOOB010000238.1 GCA_025454635.1 Anaerolineae bacterium | reverse complement strand
AGCCGGCGCGGCGGCAAAACTCGGGCCGCTGCTCTTAGACGCAAAAACCGATATCTTGCGGCGCACCTGCTCGCTGCCGCACTGCGGGCACTTCACCTCGGCGACCGCCGACGACGACCGCACCAACTCCTCGAAATCATCCTGGCAGTCAGCGCATTGAAACTCGTACAGGGGCATGAAAACATTCCTCATTTTCAATCTTCAAGCTTCAATCGCCCAGCGCCGCCGCCACGCGGTCCAGCCGCTCCGCGGCGTCCTGCGCCACGGCAGCGAGCGCGGGATTCGGCACGACGCCCAGCATCGCCAACGGGTTGACCAACGAGACCTCCGTCACGCCGTCGTCCACGTACTGCACCGTCACGTTGCAGGGCAGGAGCAGCCCAACTTCCGACGCAGCTTCCAGCGCCCGGTGGGCCAACGGCGGATTGCATGCGCCCAGGATCTTGTACGGCCGGAAGTCCACGTCCAGCTTCTTCTTGAGCGTCGCCTTGACGTCGATCTCGGTGAGCACCCCGAAGCCCTCGGCCTTAAGCGCCTCGGTCACGAGGTTGAGTGCGGTCTCGTAGTCCGTATTTAGCCGTAAGGTCCGGCCGATTTCGTTCTGCGCGAGTACGTTCTGGGTCTCCGTGGTCATGCGATTCCCTCCTGCGAAGGTTCGATGCGAGGACCGCGGGGAGGTTACAACTCGGGTGAGGCCGCCGGGGCTAATGCGCGAGTCGCGCGGGCCGTAGCCCACCTGAAGGGGCGCCGCAATGTAGACCGTCGATTCATCGCCGGGCGGTCGGTCCTGTTGCCCTACGACTTCATCAATAATGCGCTAAAGCTCACGCGACATCTGCGGCAACCTCATCGTAAACCGCGTCCCGCGCCCCACTTCGCTCTCCACCGCAATCTCTCCGCCGTGCGCCATCACCAGCTGCCGCGCAATCGCCAGTCCCAACCCCGCGCCGCGCGCGCGCTTATCCCCCCGATAGAACCGGTCGAAGACGTGCGGCAGATCCTCAGGGGTGATGCCGGCGCCGGTATCTGCCACGCTCAATTCGACTGCGCCCGCGACTTGCCGCGCGCCGATCACCACCGAGCCCCCGGCAGCCGTATGGCGCAGCGCGTTCCCTAGCAGGTTGCGGAGCACCTGCGCGAGCCGGTCCGCATCTCCGCTCACGGACGGCAGCCCATCCTCCGCCGACACCGATACTCGGACGCCCTGCGCCTCTCCCACCGGCGCGAACTGCGCCGCTGCCGCCCGCGCTAGCTCCCCCACGTCCACGGGCAGTCGCTCGATGCGAAGCTGCCCCGCGTCCGCCAGCGCCAGGTCGTGCAGATCATCCACCAACCGCGTCAGCAGCCGCGTCTCGTCATACAGCGACGCGATCTGCCCCATCTCCAGCGGGTACACGCCGTCGAGAATCGCCTGCAAGTCCCCCTGCACCACGGTCAACGGCGTGCGCAACTCGTGCGAGACGTCCGCGATCAGGTTCTTGCGCTGCGTCTCGGCCGCGGCAAGGCTCGCAGCCATGTCGTTGAACGCGCGACCCAGCTCGCCCGTCTCGTCCTGCGACCGGATCTCGACGCGCTGAGTGAGGTCGCCCGCGGCCACCGCCCGGCTTGCGCGCGTTAGCTCCGAGAGCGGCGCGGTGAGCAGCCGGCTGAGCAGGATGCCAAGAACCAGCGACAGCGCGGCCGCGCCCGCCGCGGCCCACAGCAGCGAGGTGCGCACCCGGCTCAGAAACAACTCTGCCTGCGCGTCGAGCGCCGCATCCGCCGGCCTGACGTTCAGCAGCCCGCCCACCAGTTCACCCCCGACGACAACCGCCGCAGCCTGGCTCAGCGCGTCCTCGGGCAGCGTCTCCCCGACCAGTTCGCCGGTGCGACTCGCGACCACGCGGCCGGCGGGGTCAACCACGGCGAAGTTCGGCCCATTCATCATGTGTCCGGCGCTGTCGCCGGACCCACCGCCCTGCCACCCGCGGCCCATCCCCATGCCCATCATCCCCGGCCCCAGCTCCTGCAGCAGCCCCTCTACGCCCTCCCACGACCCGCGCATCGCGTAATATTGCGCCAGCGCCGCGACGTTCGCGGCCTGGTTGCCCATCCCCGACGCGACGACATACTGCCGAAACTCGCTGCCCGTAGCCCGCAGCGAAAACAGCGCGACCACCCCAATGGCCGCCAGCGACACGAGGAAGAAGGCCGCGCTCAGCTTGACCCACAGCCGGTTCACAGGTCCGCCCCCAGCTTGTAGCCCACACCAAACACCGTCTGGATAAATCGCGGATGCCGCGGGTCGTCCCCCAGCTTTGCGCGCAGATTCTTGATGTGCGCGTCGATCGTGCGCTCGTACCCCTCGTAGGCGTCACCCTGAACGCGGTCGAGCAGTTCCAGCCGGCTGAAGACCCGGCCGGGGTGCTGGAGGAAGACCTGGAGCAGTTCGAACTCGGTCGGCGTGAGGTCGAGCGCCCGCCCGTCCACCGTGGCCGAGTGCCCCGCCGGATCGAGGCGCAAGGGGCCTGCGCTCAGCGCCGCGGGCAGCGGTTCGACCCCCGGCGCGCTGCGCCGCAGCACGGCGCGAATGCGCGCCACCAGCTCGCGCGGGTTGAACGGCTTCGTCATGTAGTCGTCCGCGCCCAGCTCCAGCCCGACGATCTTGTCCGTGTCCTCGATGCGCGCGGTCAGCATGATGATCGGCGTGTTGCCCTCCCGCCGCAGCACGCGCGCCACCTCCAGCCCGTCGATCCCCGGCAAGCCCAGGTCCAGCACCACCAGGTCGGGCTTCTCGCGCCGCGCCTGGATCAGCGCGGTCTGGCCGTCGCCCGCCTCCACCACGCTGAACCCGCTCTGTTCGAGATATGAGCGGACCAGTTTGACGATCCGCGCTTCGTCGTCCACCACAAGAATCTTGCTGCTCACATCGCCTCCGCAACAGGCGCATTATGGCCCATCGCTCACCCTACCGCAAGGATGCGCACAACTTGCGAAGAGGGTGCGCATAATCTGCAAGCGGGCACGGGTTGACGCGCCTGCCGCGCAGATGTAGAATCGCGCGACGTCCGGGGAGCATATTTCGCTCAAGGAGAAAACATATGCCAATCAATCCGTATCTCAACTTCGACGGCGACACGCGCGAGGCCGTCGAGTTTTACGCGCGCGTCTTCGATACCGAGCCGCAGCAGACGCAAACGTACGGCGAGCTGCCCGAAGACCCCAGCCATCCGCTGCCTGAAGCCGCGCGCAACCGCATTATGCACACGCGGATCTACATCGACGGCACGCCGCTGATGTTTTCGGACACCTTTCCCGGTATGCCGTTCACGCCGGGCAACAACTTCACGCTAACCCTGACGGGCGCGGACCGCGGACAGCTTGAGCGGCGGTTCCATGCGTTAGCCGAAGGGGGCGCCATCATCATGCCGCTCCAGGAGACGTTCTGGACGAAGCTCTACGGCCAGGTGCGCGATAAATTCGGGATCGAATGGCAGGTGAATCTCGAGGAATAGGCGCGACTAACGCTGCGAGTTCCTGCCGCGGGCCGAGCCTGTAGGTCAGCTTATAGATGCGCCTCGCGCGCAGCCGCACAATGAGCCCCATGTCACGATTCGGACTCGCCCGGCTGCGCGCGTGCGTCAGGTGGGGCTGGCCCCTTATCATCAGCCTGATCGCGATCAGCCTGGGCCTCACCATTTTTCTCGCGCTGGCCGAGGACGTGCTCGAACAGGAGGCCTTCGCCCTCGATCAGACGATTCTCGCCGCGCTCGCCGCGGCCGCGTCGCCCGCGCTCACCCGCTTCATGCTGCTCGTCACCGACTCGGCCGCCGACGTCTTCCTCGTGCCCGTCCTGCTCGTGCTGCTCCTTGTCTGGTGGCGCAACCGCCGGGCCGACTGGCTCGCGCTCTTCATCTCAGTCGCAGGCGCGTTCGCGCTCAACTTCCTTGCGAAAAACATCTTTGACCGCGCCCGCCCCGACCTCTTCCCGCACCTCCAGGAAGTCGGCGGTTACAGCTTCCCCTCCGGCCACAGCCAGGCGGCAATGGCCTTCTACCCCGTCCTTGCCTACCTGATTGCGCGCCGCGTCGATCCGAAGTGGCGCATCCCGATCTACATCGCGGCCGGCGTCTGGGTCACGCTCGTCGGCCTCAGCCGCAACTACCTCGCCGTCCACTACCCGAGCGACGTCCTCGCCGCGTTCGCCGTCACAGTGCCGTGGGTCATCGCCGTCATCTTCGTCCACCAGTGCTACGCGCCGCCACCCAAACACTCCACCTGACCGCCGCCCCGCGGGGTGAAGTCGAAGCGCGCAAATTGACACCCTTTCGCATCCTGTGTTACGCTTCGCCTGCCACCGATATTAGAGCGATTTAATAGCCGGGGCTCACTCTCTGCCAGGTTCCTCCCAATGCGCATTTCCGGACAGGCTACTCTCGACGCGCCGCGCGAGAGCATCTGGCCGCTCATTTTCGACCCGAGTTCGCTCCTCGAGCTGCTCCCGGGCTGCGAGGATGTGAAGCAGACCGCGCCGGACGAGTACGAAGCCCGGCTGAACCTCCGCGTGCCTGCCGTCGCCGGCGCTTACCTGGCAAAAGTGCGCGTGCTCGACTCGCAGCCGCTCGATTGGTGCCGGTTCGAGGGCGAGGCGAGCGGTCCAGCCGGCCGCATCTCCGGCAACGCATCATTCACGCTCGCCGCCGACGGCCCCGCCACCCGCATTGACTACGCGGGCGATGCGGCCATCAGCGGCCCGCTCGCCGGGATGAACCCCCGCTTCGCCGAGGGCATCGCCCGGACGTTCATCAGTCAGGGCCTCGCAAAGCTACCCGCGCTGGCAGCCGCGCGAGCCGCCGAGGCCCCGCCCGCGCCGCCACCGCAGTCGCGCTGGGCTTCGCTCATCACCCGCATCCGCGCCTGGTTTGAACGCGCGCGAAGGGGGATGCGCCGCTAGCGCACCCCTGCGCGCGAACCAATGGAGGAAACCGTGTCGCAGATCACCACATGGGACGAGTTCCCCGCCTTCCCCTACGTGCCCGGCGTGCTGCGCCAGGCCGTATGCGGCGAAAAAGTAATGATGACCCGCATCACCTACCAGGGCGAGGTCACCATTCCCCCCCACAAGCACGAGGCCGAGCAGATCATGCTCGTCGCGCAGGGCCGTCTCTGGGCCAAGGTCGGCGACGAGGAACAGGAAGTCGGCCCCGGCGCGCTGCTCATCGTCAACTCCAACGTCATCCACGGCTTCAAGAAGCTCAGCGCGGAAGACGTCGTCTTCTACGAGTGCTTCGCGCCCATCCGCATGGAGTACCTCATCGGCTACAAAGGCCCCGACCCGGCCCTAAAAATGATTCAGGAAGGTCTCAAATAGGAAGCCGGGCACGCAACCGAACAGAATTTGCAGGATTACCTCCGCAATCAACTCGCATGGGTTCAATCCTGAGAATCTTGAAAAATCCTGTAAATCCTGTTAGGCCCGCCCCTTGGCTTCGCGCACATGGAGGTGTTAATGTGGCAACGAAGGCATACTTCCAGCCGTCAACGCTAGACGAGGCGCTTTGCCTGGTCGCCGAGCATCCCGGCAGCCTCGTCATCGCGGGCGGCACGCTGGCCCTCCCGTTGATCAACAAGGGCGTTTCCCAGCCCGAGAAGGTCATCGGACTACGCCGCGCCGGCCTCGCTTATGTCCGCCGCGAGAACGGCGCCGTCAAGATCGGCGCAACCACCACGCTGACGCAGGTCAAGGCCGCCGCAGGCATCCCCCTGCTCGCCGAAGCCGCGTCGAACGTCGGCGCCTGGCAGGTGCAGAACATGGGCACCGCGGCCGGCAACCTCTTCGCCCCGCCGCCCGCCGGCGACTTCGCCGTCGCGCTCCTCGCGCTCGACACGCGCGTCGTCGCCGCCAGCCACGCCCGCGGCCGCCGCGCC
>JALOOB010000237.1 GCA_025454635.1 Anaerolineae bacterium | reverse complement strand
CCAATGATAACTACCTTATGCGTCTCGCTCACAACCGCCTCCCCATTACTGCCGGGTCCCTTACACGGAACGTCCTGCGGCTAGGCATAGTTTCGCGCAGTTCGCCGCGTCGTTATGTGACAGAAGATACATAATTGTGAGAGGCGGAGCAGAGGGTGGGGAGGGCGAGGAGACGGGTCGAAGAAACGTTTCTGCCACAGAGATCGCAGAGAGCCCAGAGTCCTTCGACTGCGGCTCGTCCCTTCGGGACGATCTCCGCTCAGGATGCTCTGCGCTCTCTGGGCCCTCTGTGGCAAAAAAAGCGCCTTAATCCTTCCGCACGCTCGAAGCGCCGGAGGTGTCGACCTGGACGGTGGCGGGCGAGCCTGCGTAGCGCACAGTGCTCGCGCCGCTCGCATCGCCGGTCAGCCGGCCGCTCGGGTTGACCACGATCGTGCTCGCCCCGCTGGCATCGACGCGCGTGTCTCCGGAGGCCAGGTCCTGCAGCCGCAGCGTGCTCGCGCCAGAGGCTCGGGCGTCGAGGTTGCCCGTCTCGCCGCTCAACTCGACGCGGCTCGCGCCCGACGCCTCGACGTTCATCGCGCCCGACGTCATGTCGCCGGTGAGTTGGCTCGCGCCCGACACTTCGACGTCGACCGTCTTGTCGCTGCTGAAACCGTCCAGCCGGGTGCGCGTCGCGCCGCTCAGGTCCAGCGCCTCGACGTCAGGCATCGTGATTTCGGCGCGCAATGTAGTGTTGCGGAAGCTGAACCGGAGCGCCGGCTTCAGCCCGATCCGCAGCGTGTCGCCGTCCATGCGGACGTCGAGATGCTGGACGAGGTTGTCGTCCACGGTCACGGCGACCGCATACGCGTCGCCCTGGTTGATGTCGACCTCGAACGCGCTGCCCACGGCCACGCGCGTGAAGCCGGTGAAGTCATACTCCTCAGTGACGGTGCGACCGGAACCCACCACTTGTTCGCCTCCTACAACGACGGGAAAGCACCCGGATAGCAATGCGAGCGCCGCAACGGCGGTCAGGAACAAAACGAGCTTGGACATCGGAACCCCTCCTTGCGTAGGTCAGTTGAACGCTTACTGACTTACTTTACGCAAGGAATGTTCCCCGGTTGCGCGTTTTTCGAAGTTCTGACAGGTCACCGCCACGTTCCGATGGACTGCAGAACAATGACCTCGCCGCCGAAGCGCAACACCGTGCCATAATCCCAGTCCTGCGCCTGCGCCTGCATCCCTTGTTCCTGTTCCAGCGCCCAGCCGAGCCGGCCGTTCGGCCCGCCCAGGTTCTCGCGCCACACCTTGCCGAAGCCCCGCGTCGCCTGATAACGCTCTGCCGGCGGCGTCAGCGCAGGATCGTCCGCCGGGTCGCCCTCCTGCCACAGGTCCGAGAACCCACCCCACGTCCCGTCATTGTAGAGCGCGTAGATCCAGCGGCGGTCCTCGCGCCAGATCATCTGTCCGCCCTCGAGCCTTTGCCTCGCCACAGTCACCGTCTCGTTCGGCCCGCGCGGGCAGCCCAGGCCGAGCGACCGGGCGTTGATCTCCGCTTCTTCCGGCGTGAGCGGGCTCGCGCAGGGCCCAACCGTCGGCGTGGCCGCGGGCGTCGGCGCAGGGGTCGCGACGCCGCGCTCCGTCCCGGCGGGCAGCGGCTTCACCGCCTGCCAGCGCAGCTTGTCCGGCGCGAGTTGGCGCACGCCACCCCGCGCGCCGAGCCACAACCGCCCGTCAAGGGGGTCGACCGCGATCCGCTCGACGCCCTTCACCGTTCCCGCCGGTGCGATCTGCCACGTGTCGCCGTAGTCGGTCGTCCGCAGCAGCGAAGGCTCGCTCTCGTACGGCTGAACGAGCAGATAGGTGCGCCCGAAGCCGGTGGCAATCTGCGGGGTATAGCCGTCGAACTTGAGCTGCCCTTCGGCAAGGGAGAGCTCCCACGTCTTGCCGCCGTCGGTGGAGCGCTGGATGCCGCTATATCGGAAATCACTCTTGACCGCTGAGAAGATACCCTGCGTAACGGTATAAAGCGCGGTGAAGCCGATGATCTCCCCCGTCTCGTCCGTCGAGCCCAGCCGCGCCCATGTCGCTCCCCGGTCGCTGCTGGTTTCGAGCCGGCCCGAGTTGCTGCGGAAGAGCGCGCCGTTTGGCGCCAGCGTCAGCGACGACCACTCGCCGCCGGCTGCGGGCGCCGCAACTTGCCAGGCCCGCGCCGCCGCATCCCAGCGCAGCAACCCCTGCGTCCGATTGAAGATATAGGCTTCGTCCGCGCTCCGCGCAAGCACCGGTCCGGTCGGCGCGAGGTTCGTCAGCCCGCCCGTGAGCCACTCCCAGGTCGCGCCCGCGTCCACGCTCCGCCACACGCCCTCTCCTCCGGCCGAGCTCATGCCGGTGATAAAGACGGTGGACGGCGCGACCACCGTGGTGTAGCCGTAGGTGATTCCCGCGCCGCTCAAGAGCCGCTGCCACGTCTTGCCCTCCGCCGAGCGATACGCCTCGCCAAAGCGGGCGAACACCAGCCGCTTGCGACCGTCTGCCACGACGCTCACGGAGTCGTTCCCGGCTTCGTCCGAAGGTTGCGCCGCAACGAGGCTGTTGTCAAGCGGCTGCAGCGCGGAAACGCGCGCGGGCGTAATGATAGGCCCTGCGCTGTCGATCAGGTAAACGCTCGATCCCTCCGGGCTGTACGCCAGCCCGCCGCTGAACTTCGGCGCGCCATACGCTTCGATCGCGGTCAGGGTCGACGCTGCGACACGCGTTGCTTTGCCCTCATAGAACAGGTAGAGGTTGTCGCTCCGCTCGTCGAGCGCCAGGAAGCCCGTGCGGCGGTCGAGCCGGCGCAGTTCCTTGCCGTCGGCGCTGAGCGCCTGGATGGCCTCCTGCCCCCGCGTGGGGCTGTACGCCACGTACCAGTTGCCCTTGCGGTCGCTGATGACGTCCATGACGAAGCTGTGGGGCGCGGGCGGCAGGGCGAACTTGTCGCTCTGCGGCTCGTAAATCCGCAGGAAACTCCCGCCGTTCGAGCCGGGGATGCCGTTGTGGAGGACCACCGCGACATGCCCGGTCACGGGATTGACCTGCGCGGCGTACGCGTAGGGATTGGGCGAGAAGCCTTCGGGGTCGGGGAAAGACGACGGCAGGTCGCCCACCTTCTTCCCGCTCCGGTCGTACATCGTCACGCCGCGCTCCGCGATGTAGACAAGGTCGCGGTTCGGGTCAGGCGCCGGATGCCCGGTCTGCGGGAACTCGGCCGCGATCGTCCCGTCGCGCAGGTCGAGCGCCACGACACGCTCGCCCCGGTTCGCGTACAACCGGCCGTTCGCCGAGTCGAGCGCGATGGGCGCGCCCCCCTGCCACAGCGCAACCTCTTTGCCATCCGGCAGGCTCAGGACGTGGATGCGGCCCAGATCATCCGCAACGTAGAGCGCTTTTGCGCCGTCGACAGCCGCGTCGATGGCCCGAACCCCCATCGGTATATCAGCGGTCAGCGCGAAGTCTTCGCTCCCCAGGATGAACAGCACCGAAGGCCCATCCTTCGAGAACGCAAGCAGCGCATCGTCTCCCCACGGCGTGAAAACGTTCGGCGGGCTCGTCGTCGACCAACGTGTTTCGTTGATGATCTGTCCGTCGCCGCCCGAGATCGCCAGCATCACGCCGTGGCCGCGCGTGTCGTTCTCGTCATACCGCCAGCCGCCCGCCAGAAAGCGGTTCGTCCCCGCGTCGAAGCTCAGGTGGCTCATGTAGGGTATTGGCGTCTCGCCCACCGGCTTGAGCGCGGCGTCGTAGCGGATCAGACGCGGGTTCTCGCCTGCCACGACAAACCCCCACCCGCCGTCAGGCCCGGCCGCGAACGCATTGAGGTCGCCCGGCGTCGGCGCGGTCGCCAACTGCGTGCCCGTGCGCGCATCGTACGCGACGAGCGGCCGCGCCTCCGCGTAGGCCGCAGCGAGCAGCCTGCCGCCGTTGATCGCCAGCCGGTTGAACGCAGCCGCGCTCTGCCAGGCCGGGCGCGTCTTGCCGGCCAGCAGATCCGGCAACGGGTAAGCCGCCAGCGACTTCTCGCCCGCGGCGAACAGGAGCTTGCCGTTTTCGCTCAGCGCGATGTCCCGCACGCCGTCAAGCAGCTTCTTCGCCGCCCCGGTCTGCGGATCGACCGCAGAGACCGTGTTCTGCCCGATTTCGTGGAGGAGCAGCCGCTTACCGTCCGGCGTTAGCAGCAGCCGGCCCGGCGCGCCGTACGACTTCACCCCCACTTTCAGCAGCCGCTCGACTTCCCCGGCGTCAAGGTCGACCACCGAGATCGCGGCCGAACCGTCGCTCAGGGTGGAATGGTACACGTATGCGAGATTGCGGGAGGCGTCGAGCGCGAGGCTGGAGGGCGCATAGCCGTCGCCGGCAGGGACGCCGATGTCGAAAGGAGCAGACTGCCGGGGCGCGGCGGAGGGGGGCAGGGTGGACGCGGTGGCTGCGGCCGCGGAGGACAGCAGCGCCAGCGCGAGAAGTATGATCAGGGCGGGAGCTTTCACGCATCACCTCCTGTTGGAGCGCATGGACAAGGGCGCGCGGAAGATCAGCTCCGCGCTGCCCTCAAGACGCCGCGCGACCTACCTCCCGTTCCAACTCGCGGCGTAATTCTTCGACCGTGAGACCCAGTCGCTCGGCGATTTCTCGTTCCTGAGCGTACGCGGCCGCCTCATATTGGGGCAGAACGTCCGCCAGCTCCGGCTTCCGCCGCCGCACGTCGGCGAAACGCTCGGCAACGGGCGCAACTCTCGGCGGCATCGCGACACGGTCGGCGTAATACACCACCTTCTGCTCCCACGTCTCCGGCCGCTGCCCTTCGGTGACGGGCGCCCACATCCCGTGTCGCAGCGCGATCTCCGCGAGTTCAGGCTGTCCCCGCTCGCGCAGCAGTTGGGCGCCCACGATCTCGTGCGAGACGCCCGTCCCCTTCGCCGCGTGCTTGGCGATGTCATGCAGCAGGCCGCCCCGGTGCGCGAGCTCCGGGTCGACCGTTTCGCCGGCCCCGCGCAGGCGCTTCGCGAGGTGGCGGGCAACGGCCCCGACGAGCCGGCAGTGCGCGAGCAAATTATCGCGCACGCCGTTCTCCGCGAGCCACGCTTCGGCGGTCAAAACATCGGGTAGTGACACATTCATCAGCCCCTCAACCGGGTGTTTCAAGAACAGACAGGATTCACAGGATTTTTCAGGATTGGCAGGACTCACATATCCTGACACCAATATTCTGTATATCCTGAGAAATCCTGTAAATCCTGTTAAAACTCATAGCCCCGAAAAAGGCTGTCAATCCTGTAAACCCTTCACGCTAAGAAACGATTCAAGCCATTTACAACG
Organism: Anaerolineae bacterium; assembly: GCA_025454635.1. Classification (GTDB taxonomy): domain Bacteria; phylum Chloroflexota; class Anaerolineae; order CG2-30-64-16; family CG2-30-64-16; genus JALOOB01. Next base: position 383 of record JALOOB010000237.1, on the reverse strand, counting down.
TTGCTCCGCCGCTCACTCGCGCTGCTCTCGCCTGCGCCCCGTCCAGCAGTAGGAAGCCCGCCACCGCGACCAGTCCGATCAGCATCCCGCCGATCCATGTCGCGGTCGGGCTGATGTTGTCGTTGAGCCACCCGCCGAACACCGGCCCAATGCCGAACGCGACGCTCCACGTCAGCCCGTACAGGCCCATATACCGGCCGCGCATATCGGCCGGCGCCGCGTTCGCCGCGTACGCGGTGCCCGTGGGCGCAATCAGTAGCTCCCCGAAGGTCAGGACGACCATGCTGGTCCAGAAGGCCCAGAAGCCCGCGCCCAGCGCGACGCTGCCGACGCCAAGCGCGTAGATCAGCGCGCCGAGCGCCAGCATCCGCAGGAGCGGGCGG
>JALOOB010000236.1 GCA_025454635.1 Anaerolineae bacterium | reverse complement strand
CGATGGGTTGTTCTGCGAGCGCATCTTCGGCCCGACGAAGGACTGGGAATGCGCGTGCGGCAAGTACAAGCGCACGCGGTACAAGGGCATCATCTGCGATAAGTGCGGTGTGGAAGTCGCGCACAGCCGCGTGCGCCGCGAGCGCATGGGCCACATCCGCCTCGCCAGCCCGGTCAGCCACATCTGGTACGTCAAGGGTGTGCCGAGCCGGCTGGGCCTGCTGCTCAACATCAGCCCGCGCAACCTGGAGCGCATCCTTTACTTCGCGCAGTACGTGATCACGAACGTCGACGAGGACGCTCGCAACCGGACGATCACGAAGGCCGAGCGGGACCTGAACCTGCGGGCCGCGCGGCTGGAAGGCGAAATTCAGTCGAAGGTTGACCAGCTCGAGGCCGAACGCAGCGAGCGGCTGGCTGAGGTCGATACGCAGGAGCAGACGCAACTGACGAGCCTGGCCGAGCGCCTTGCGGCGGAAACCGGCGAAGTCATCGCGCTGGGCAAGCGAGTGCAGGATGCGATGGAGAAGGTCACGGGGAAGCCCGCGGCCGAACCGTTCAGCCTGCCGTGGCTGCCTGAGCCGCTCGTCGCGGCCGGCGCGACGGTCACTCGCGATAACCTGAACGCGCTCAATGACGCGATCCAGCACCGGCTGAGCGATATTGAGGATACGATCAACCGCGAGCAGGACAACGTGCGCAGTCTGAGCGCCGCGCGGCGCGACTTGCTCCGCCGGGAAACCGAGCAGACTATCGACGCGCAGCGGCAGACGGTCGAATCGCAGAAGACTCAGCTCCGCACCCAGATGAACCAGTCGCTGGAGGAGCTCAAGGACCTGCGCGAGCGCGAGCTGCTCACCGAGAGCGAATACCGCGACCTGCAGGACAAGTGGGGCAACGTGTTCCGCGCCGGCATGGGCGCGGAGGCGATCCGCGAGCTGGTGGCCAAGATCGACCTGGATGCGATGGTTAAGGAACTGCGGCAGGAAATCCAGACGACACAGTCGAAGCAGCGCAAGAAGAAGGCTGCCAAGCGGCTGCGGGTCGCCGAGTCGTTCCGCAAGAGCGGCAACCGGCCCGAGTGGATGATCCTGACGCTGCTGCCGGTGCTCCCGCCCGAGCTGCGCCCGATGGTGCAGTTGGACGGCGGCCGGTTTGCGACGTCCGACCTGAATGACCTGTACCGCCGCGTCATCAACCGCAACAACCGCCTGAAGCGGCTGCTTGAGCTCGGCGCGCCCGACGTGATCGTGCGCAACGAGAAGCGCATGCTCCAGGAAGCGGTCGACAGCCTGATCGACAACGGGCGCCGGGGCCGCGCGGTGAGCCGCAGCGGCAAGCGCAAGCTGAAGAGCCTGTCCGACTTGCTGAAGGGCAAGCAGGGCCGCTTCCGCCGCAACCTGCTCGGCAAGCGCGTCGACTACTCGGGCCGCTCGGTCATCGTGATTGGCCCGGACCTGAAGCTGCACCAGTGCGGCCTGCCGAAGAAGATGGCGCTGGAGCTGTTCAAGCCGTTTGTCATGCGCCGGCTGGTCGAGTACAACTACGCGCACAACATCAAGAGCGCCAAGCGCCTCGTGGACCGCGAGAGCCCCGAGGTGTGGGACGTGCTGGAAGAGGTCACGCGCGAGCGGCCGGTGCTGCTTAACCGCGCGCCGACCCTGCACCGCCTTGGCATCCAGGCGTTCGACGTCGTCCTGATCGACGGCAGCGCAATCCAGATTCACCCGCTTGTGTGCTCCGCGTTCAACGCGGACTTCGACGGCGACCAGATGGCGGTGCACGTGCCGCTGTCGGAACAGGCCGTGAAGGAAGCGCGCGAGCTCATGCTGAGCTCGGTTAACCTGCTCAAGCCTGCTTCGGGCGAGCCGATCGTCGGTCCGTCGAAGGACATGGTGCTGGGCTGCTATTACCTCACTGTGATCGACCCGAACGCGAAGGGCGCGGGCAAGGTCTTCGGCAGCCCGGAGGAAGTCCGGCTGGCATATGATCTGGGCGTCGTCGGGCTGCGCGCGCCGATCACGGTGCGCTTCGTGGACTGGGCGGACGAGGTTGCGCTCGAAGACCTGGCCCTGGACGAGGAACTGCTGGTCAAGTTCGAGGCGCGGGGCATGGGGACGGCGGGCGACGTCGTCCGCGCGCTGAACAAGGACCGCGCGGCGTTCATCGACGAGTTAGGCCTGAGCACGCGCGGCCACGAGGACCTGCGCGCGGCGCTGCTGGCGCAACACGTTCGACCGGACAAGATGCCGCAGACTGGCATGCTGTCGAGCTCGGTCGGCCGCGTGCTCTTCAACATGTCGCTGCCCAAGCCGCTCCAGTTCGTCGACGACGTGATGGACAAGAAGCGCCTGAACGACTTCGTCGGCGTTTGCTACGAGTTGATGGGCTCGACCGTGACCGCGGAAGTGGTGGACGAGATCAAGCGCATGGGCTTCACCTATGCGACTGTCTCGGGCATGACCATCGCGGTGTCCGACATCCAGGTGCCGGACCAGAAGCACCTGGTGCTCGAAGAGACGTCGAAGCGGGTCGAGGAGACCGAGCGCCAGTACCGCCGCGGCCTGATCACCGAGGAAGAGCAGTACAACAAGGTGGTCGAGCTGTGGACGCGGGCGACGGACGAGATCACGCAGGCGGTTAAGGGCCTGCTGAACCCGCTCACTGGGCTGGGCGCAATGGCGACATCGGGCGCGACGAAGGGCGGCATTCAGCCGATCCGCCAGCTCGCGGGCATGCGCGGCCTTATGGCCGACCCGTCGGGCCGCATCATCGCGCTGCCGATTCGCTCGAACTTCCGCGAGGGCCTGACGGCGCTGGAGTACTTCCTGAGCACGCACGGCGCGCGCAAGGGTCTGGCGGACACCGCGCTGCGCACGGCGGACGCGGGCTACCTGACCCGGCGCCTGGTCGACGTGGCGCAGGACGTCATCATCACTTCGGATGACTGCGGCACGGAGGCGGGCATCTGGTTCACCGAGGCGGGCGCGAAGGAGACCGGCGAAAAGCTGGACGAGCGCCTCGTGGGCCGCTACGCCGCGGCGCCTGTTGCCGACCCGGCCACGGGCGAAATCCTGGTCAACCGCAACGAGAAGCTGGACGAGCTGGCGCTCGGCGTGCTGAAACGGGCCAAGGTTGATAAGGTTTACGTCCGCTCGGCGCTGACGTGCGAGAACCGGTTCGGGCTGTGCAAGCTTTGCTACGGTGGCGATCTTGGTCGCGGCGGCGAGGTCAGGATGGGCGAGGCAGTGGGCATCATCGCCGCGCAGTCCATCGGCGAGCCGGGCACGCAGCTGACCCTGCGCACGTTCCACACCGGCGGTGTGGCGGGCGCGGAGGACATCACGCAAGGTCTGCCGCGCGTCGAGGAGTTGTTCGAGGCGCGCACGCCGAAGGGCGAGGCGGTCATCGCCGAGATCGGCGGCATCGTCAACGTGTTCTGGGAAGACGACGTCCGCAAGCTGAAGATCACGAACAGCCGGCTGCGCCGCAAGACGCACAACCTGAACGGCGCGGACTACGAGATGCAGGTGCGCAACGAGGACCGCGTGCAGGCGAGCACGCCGATCGCGAAGGCGCTGCGCCCCGACGTTGAGCCGCAGGAAATCCTGGCCGGCTTCGACGGCAATATCTACATCGACGCGGACGATGACGGCTCGATCCGGGCCATCATCCGCCGCGAGGACGTGGAAGAGTGGGTGACCGACATCCCGGCGTCCGCCCGCCTGAAGGTCGACAAGGGCGACCGCGTTGAGGTCGGCACGCAGCTCACCGAGGGCTCGAAGAACCCGCGCGAGGTGCTCCGCATCCAGGGCCGCGAGGCCGCGCAGATGTACCTGCTGGACGAGGTGCAGAAGGTGTACCGGTCGCAGGGTGTGAGCATCCACGACAAGCACATCGAGGTCATCGTCCGGCAGCTGGTGCGCCGGGTGCGCGTGCTGCGCAGCGGCGACACCGACATGCTGATCGGCGAGCTGGTGGACCGGTTCGAGTTCGACGAGGCTAACGACGCAGTCGTGGCGGCCGGCGGCGAGCCGGCGCGCGGCGAGCCGGTGCTGCTCGGCGTGACGAAGGCATCGCTGAACACGGATAGCTTCCTGGCCGCGGCCTCCTTCCAGGAGACCACGCGGGTGCTGACCGATGCGGCGGTGCGCGGCGCAAAGGACACGCTGCGCGGCCTGAAGGAGAACGTCATCATCGGCAAGTTGATCCCGGTGGGCACGGGCTTCGAGACGCGACGGCAGCGCGCGGAGGCGGCCATCGCCGCCCAGCAGCGCGTCGCATTCGACGAGGACACGCTGCTGCTCGAGGATGAGCTGGACGACGAGGAGCCGGCGCTCGAAGAGCCGATGCTGGCCGACTTCGTGGACGACGACTTCAACGATGATTTGATGGCGGACGAAGCGGCGTAAGGGCCGTTGGGGCAGGGGAATTCCCCTGCCCCAAGAGCCCAAACCCACCAATTTGACCCAGAGGGGTCGTTGTGATAAAGTAACAGTTCGTGGGCCATGCCAACCGCTGGCCCGCGTTCTTTCGTGTCCTCCACGTCATGAGACTGACATGAGGCGCTATAGCTGGCGCCGCCATCGGAAACGATGGCGCGGGTGAGACACGGCCCTTAGAAGAATCAATTTGCGCTAGTAACCTTAGTGGAGGGCAGCTTGCCAACTATCAATCAGCTCGTGCGTAAGGGCCGGAAGCCGCTGGCTAAGAAGGAAAAGGCCCCCGCGCTCCAGTTCACCAACAACCTCATCCACGGCCGTATGCGCCGGATGAAGATGGGTAACCCGTTCAAGCGCGGCGTGTGCACGCAGGTGCGCACCATGACGCCCAAGAAACCGAACTCGGCGCTGCGCAAGATCGCCCGCGTGCGCCTGACCAATGGCATCGAAGTGACCGCCTATATTCCGGGCGAGGGCCACAGCCTGCAGGAGCACTCGGTGGTGCTTGTGCGCGGCGGCCGCGTGAAGGATCTGCCCGGCGTGCGCTACCACATTGTCCGCGGCGCGTTGGATACCAACGGCGTGGACGCCCGGCGGCGCGCTCGGTCGAAGTATGGCGCGAAGGTCCCGAAGGCCGGCGCGGCGGCAGGCAAGGGCGCCAAGGGCGCTCCGGCGAAGAAGAAGTAAGGGCGAGCGAAAATGTCACGACGAAATCGACCCGAGCCGCGTGAGGTCCTGCCGGATCCGCGCTTTAGCAATGTCCTGGTTTCGCACCTGGTCAACAAGATCATGCTGGACGGCAAGAAGTCGACTGCGGAAGGCATCGTGTACGGCGCGATCGAGGTCCTCGAACAGCGGACCAAGAAGCCCGGCATCGAGGCGCTGGAGCAGGCGATCCGCAACGCCACGCCTATGATCGAAGTGCGGCCCCGGCGCGTCGGTGGCGCGACCTATCAGGTGCCGATGGAGATCCGCGAGGATCGCCGCCTGGCGCTGGCACTGCGCTGGCTGATCCAGAATTCGCGCAAGCGATCGGGCAAGAGCATGGTGGACAAGCTCTCCGCCGAATTGTTCGACGCGCACAACAACCAGGGCAACACGGTTAAGAAGCGCGAAGACACGCACAAGATGGCCGAGGCCAACCGCGCGTTTGCGCATTACCGCTGGTAGGCCTGTCACAGCAATTTAGACCTCCCAGGTTTCGATAACCTGGGAGGTTTACGTCTGAATGAATATTCGCCTGTGAGACCCGGCATTCGGCGTTGAGAGTGCCGGGTCTCTGTCGCTTACGCAAGAGAGTGGATCGA
>JALOOB010000022.1 GCA_025454635.1 Anaerolineae bacterium | reverse complement strand
CCGGGCTTGCCCTTAGTGTAGTCGATCATCTTCTTGCAGTACGCCTTGACGTCGTCCGGCGTGCCGCCGAGCAGCATGACGTTCGGGACGTTGCCCGCCAGCGCGATCTGACCGCCAAGGACATCCCATGCGCGCTCGAAGTTCGTGTTCGAGAGGTGATAGACGATCTTCCCCGCGGGCATCTCGCAGATGTGCTTGATGCGGCTCTCCCAGTCCGCCTCCCAGTAAATGACCGGCGTGATGCCCTTGTTGATCAGGCGCATCAGGCCATCCTTGAGATACGGCCAGTAGAACTCCGAGAACTGCGCGTCCGACATGAACTCGCGCGTCGACTTGTGGACCCACACCCACACGAACGGCAGCTCGGCGCCCGCCGCGCCGGAGCCGTAGCCCTCGAAAATGTCCGTGCAGACCTTCAGCGCATCGTGCAGCTTCGACGGCCGGCGGCGCATGTCCGCCAGGATGTTGTGCGTGCCGCGCAGCGAGTCGCCCAGGATGTCAAAGGGCGGCCAGTCCCAGCCGGCGTAAGCCATGGGGAAGCCCTTGTCCTTCGCCTCGCCCCAGTACTGGAACTGCGACGCCCACCACTTATTGGTTTCCTCCGCGCCTTCCGTGATGCGGCGCAGGCTGTCCTGGAACTCAGGCGTCGACCAAAAGAACGGGAGGTTCATCCAGCCGGACCACATGAAGCGGCGCCACGGAATTGTCGAGGCGAAACCCGAGAACGCGCCGAACTGACGCGGGGCCCACTTGCGCAGCATGAAGTCAGACGGGTCGTTGATAAACTCGTCGTATTCGTCCGCCTTCAGGTACTCGCCCTCCACGTACTGGTACATCGTGTCTTCGCCCAACCCCTTACCGGGCCAGCGGAAGGCCTTCCAGTCGAGCAGTTCCATGGCCTTCGCCGGGTACGCGAAGATGGGGCCGAAGTCCACGTCGGGCTGGAAATAGTCGAGGAACTTGTGGCACGCCTCGCGCGCCAGCCCATAGTCGTTCATCGCGTCGATGAATTTCACGCCCGCGAATTGGTATGGGTACTTCTGGAATGGTCCGAACACCGGCACCTGGTCGACCGGCTGGCACGCGGCCGCGCCCTTCACACGGGCGAGGCGCGCTGCGTAAAGCTGCTCTACGGTCTTTGTAGCGTCCATCTTACTTGCCTCCGGTCCAATCCTGGCACAGGCGAACCGCCGCCGAGGCGTCCGCGCCGTACGCATCCGCGCCGATGAACTTCGCCGCCGCGTCGTCCATGATCGCGCCGCCGATCATCACCTTGACGCCGTCGCGCAGCCCGGCTTCCTGCAGCGCGTCGACGGTCTTCTTCATCTGTTCGTAGGCCATCGTCAGGAACCCGGACATGCCCACCACGTCCGGCTTCAATTCTGCGACCTTCTGCACGAACGTCTCGGCCGGCACGTCCACCCCGAGATCATGCACCTCGAAATGGTTCACGTCGAGCATGAACCCGACCACATCCTTGCCCAGGTCGTGGATATCGCCCGCCACCGTCCCGATGACGACCTTGCCGGCCGCCGCCTGCCCCGCGCGCTGCTCTGCCAGCTTCGGCTTCACGATATCGCCGATGGCCTTGAGCATGTCGCCCGCGATGATCAATTCGGGCAGAAAGTACTCCTTCGCCTCGTAGCGCTGGCCGACGATGGTCATCGCCTCGCGCCCGGCGTCGAGCACGACGTTCGGGTCCACGCCGGAATCAACCATCTCCTGCGCCATCTTGATCGCCGCTTCCTCTTCCATGTCGGCGATCAATGTGACCAGTTTCTCCTTCATGAGCTTTCCCTCCTGTGTGATGCGGGTGAGTAACGCTTTCTTGCCACAGAGATCTCAGAGAGACAGGTTACTGTCCGTAGCCAGAGCTTCAGCGGCTGCGGGCATAGCAGAAACCCTGGTTTATCTCTGCGGCCTCTGTGGCTTAATGTACGGCTTCCAGGCAGGCGAATGGCTCCCCCTGCCCGGTTGTGTAAACTCGCTGTCCCGTCCGCGCATCGAAGAGATGGACGCGCTCCGGGTCGAAGTTCAACCACACGTGGCGGCGCTCTTCCAGTCGCTGGGTCGGCGGCACAACGGCCTTCACCAGGTCGCCTCCCATGCGCAGGTCGACCACCGTCTCCCCGCCCAGCGGCTCGACAACCGACACTTGCGCGGGGACATTGCAGCCGTTGGCCTGGCTGGTCGAAACGCGCACGTCCTCCGGTCGAAATCCGATCAGGACCTTCTCGGGTAGGGCCTGGCCCGCCGCCGCGGATTCGAGCGCGGCCCGCGCAGGATGGCGACCGCCTTCCACGGCCAGCGCGAAGACTGAGTGGGCCAGGAGCAAATTGTCGCCGTGGGGCCGCACGTCGGCTGTCACGAAATTCGTCGGCGGGCTGCCGATGGTCGTAGCGACAAAACGATTTGCAGGGAAATTATACACCGCTTCCGGCGTATCGCATTGCTGCAAGACCCCCTTATTCAGCACGGCGATCCGGTCGGCCATGCTCATCGCCTCGACCTGGTCGTGCGTCACATACACAAGCGTCTGCCCCAGCTCGCCCTGCAGCCGCTTCAGTTCCACGCGCATCTCCAGCCGCAACAGCGCGTCCAGGTTCGCCAGCGGCTCGTCCAGCAGGTAAGCCTTCGGCTTGCGCACCATCGCCCGCCCGATCGCCACCCGCTGCCGCTCACCGCCGCTCAGCTTGGCCGGCTTGCGCTTGAGCAGATGATCGATGTACAGCGACTTCGCCGTCGCCTGCACCAGCCGCTCGATCTCATCCTTCGGCAGCTTGCGCTCGCGCAGCGGATACGCCATGTTGTCGAACACCGTCTTGTCCGGGTACAACGCCAGGTTCTGAAACACCATCGCGATGTCGCGCTTGCCCGGATGAATCTCGTTCGCCGGCTCGCCGTCGATATACACCGTGCCCTCGTCCGGCTTCTCCAGCCCCACGATCAACCGTAGCGTTGTCGTCTTGCCCGCGCCGGGCGGCCCCAGGATGGAGAAGAACTCGCCATCCCGGATTTCCAGGTTCAGCGCCTTGACGGCCGTGATTGGGCCGAAGCGCTTGGTGACATTCTCAAGTCTCAGGTTCGCCACGTCTGCCTCCCACCCTACCGGATCACCAGCTTAGTCTCGCCGTCGAATATGTGGATATACTCGAGGTCGAGCGCCACCCACTGCGGATCGCCGGGCCGGGTCCGGTAGCCGCCGGACGCCTTCACCTGCACGCGATCCCCGCCGACCTCCGTATGCGCAATGGTCAGCGGTCCGAGCGGCTCGAGAGCGTACGCCGTGCCCTGCCACAACGCATTCGGCTCAGGCTGCTGGTACACCTTCATGTGCTCCGGGCGGATGCCCAGGATCAGGTTGTTCGGCCCGGTCCGGTCTTCGAGCAGTCGCCGCCGCTTCGCGTCCACCGGCACGCGCAGCCCGCCCTTCCGCTGTTGCAGGAACCCCTGCCCGTTCTCCACCTCGTACGCGCACTCGATGAAGTTCATATTCGGGCTGCCAATGAACCGGGCGACAAACGCGTTAACCGGCCGGTTGTAGACGTCGTCAGGCGAGCCCCACTGGTAGAGCTGGCCGCAGTACATCACGGCAATCCGGTCCGCCATCGACATGGCTTCGACCTGGTCGTGCGTCACGTAGATCATCGTCTGCTTGATCTCGCGCTGGATGCGCTTCAACTCGCCCCGCATATAGGCCCGGAACGACGCATCCAGGTTCGAGAACGGCTCGTCCAGCAGAAAGATGCCCGGGTTGGTGATCATGCTGCGGCCAAGCGCAACCTTCTGCATGTCGTTGATGCTCAGCTTGCCCGCGTTCCAGTCGAGCATCGGCGTCAGTTCGAGCAGCTCCGCGATCTTGCCGACCTCGCGCTTCATCTCCACTTCGGGGCACCCGCGCACCTTCAGCCCGAAACCGACGTTCTCGTACACCGTCATGTGCGTGAAGATCGCGTAATTCTGGAAGACAAAGCCAACCCCGCGCTTCCCCGCCGGCACGTCGTTCATCCGCTTGCCGTCGAAGTACAGGTCGCCTGACGTCGGCTGCTCCAGCCCCGCGATCATGTTCATGGTGGTCGTCTTGCCGCACCCCGAGGGACCGAGGAACGCGACGAACATCCCATCCTCGATATCCAGGTTCAGCCCCTCAACCGCCAGGACTTCCTTGAACTGCTTGCGCAGCTTGTCCAGCTTGATGCTCGCCATTGCTGCCCCCTACTTCTTGATCGCGCCGAACGTCAACCCGCGCACCAGGTATTGCTGGATCAGCAGGCCAAACACGACGGGCGGGATCACGGCCAACAACCCGAGCGCGGCCTTCGGGCCATGCTGCGCGCCGATCTCCGACGACACGAGCTTGTTCAGGAACACCGGGATCGTCCCCCAGTTCCGACTCGTCAGCAGCAGCGCGACGAGGAAGTCGCTCCAGTTCAGAATGAACACGAACAGCGCGGTCGACGCCAACCCGCCCTTCGCCAGCGGCAGCACCACCTTGAAGAACGCCCGCCAGTTCGACGACCCGTCCACCACCGCCGCCTCGTCCAGCTCCTTCGGAATGTCGTCAAAGAAGCTTTTCATCAGCCACACGACGAACGGGAAGGTCACGACGCCGTACACGATCACCAGCCCGTACCAGGTGTCGATCAGGCGGAACGTCGACCACATGATCATGACCGGGATCAGGATCGCCATCGGCGGAAACATGCGTAGTTGCAGGATGGAAAACGAGAGGCTGCCGACCGCGCCTTTGTAGTACTTGCCCAGCACCCGGCCGATAATCTGATCCGCCACAATACCAATGATGGTAAACGTGAGGATGCCGTACCACGTCGCTAGAATGCCGAGCCGCGCCCACAGAACGATGAACGGCAGCATCACGAGCACTAACAACCCGAGCCGGCCGACCGCGATGTACCAGGGTAAGTCACCTGTGTCAGTCGAATGCCTTGAAATGCCATATGCCGCAAGCGTCCCGATCAGCAGCGCAAACAACGTGCCGCCGATAGAGACCACAATACTCGAGCGGATCGACGGAAGCGCAGAGCTCTGGTTCGCCCGGAAGAATTGGCCTCGGTACTCGGTCAGGACGGTCTTATAGTTGTCCAGCGTCGGGTTCTGCGGGACCCAGTAAATTGTCCCCGCCGCGCTGTTCCACTCGCCCTTCGGCTTGAACGACATCGTAATCATCCAGTACGTCGGGAAGAAGAACATGATCGAGACGATGATAATCGTGAAGTAGCGCAGAACCTTCTGCCACGGCCTCGTTTGGTACATCTCAGTCACTCCCCGCCGCGCCGGTTTCCGCCGCCTGCCGCATTGCCGCCTGCGCCTCTCGCTGCGGCGCCTGGAGCGGGCGCAGCGCATACGAGGCGATAATCGTCATGATAACCAGCACGGTCATGGCCGCGGCCGCAGCAAACGACCACCGCACCTGCTGGAACGCCACCTTGTACATATAGATCGATAGACTCTCGGTAGCGCGCGCCGGCCCCCCTGCGGTCATCAGGAAGATCGAGTCGAATATCTTGACCGCCTCCATGCCGCGGATGACCAGCGCGATGATGATGATCGGCTTCAGCATCGGCAGCATCAGGTAGCGGAACTTCTGCCAGCCGCTCGCGCCCAGCATCGTCGCCGCCCGCATCTGATCTTCCGGCAGCCCCACCAGGCCCGATGCCATGATCAGGAACATCAGCGGCGTCCATTGCCACACTTCCGCAATGATCACCGCAACGGTCGCCGGCGCCTCCGAGGAGAGCCACGCCAGCGTGAACGGCTGCCCGATAATCGCCGAGATGACCGCATTAATCGGGCCGTTCGACTGGAACATCATCCAGAACATATACCCGGCCACCGCGGGAACGATCATCATCGGGATGAGCATCAGCGCATAGAAGATGCGCTTCCCGCGGAAGTCTTCCAGGAACAGGAACGCCAGCCCCAACCCCAGCAAGAACTCCAGCGGCACGGCAATACCCACGATCAGGAACGTCCGGCCCAGCGCTTGCCAGAAAAAGGGATCGGTAAAAACCTCGACATAGTTCCGGCCCCAGTCCCAGAACTTATACGCCTGGGTCCAGTCGCCGCCCTGGGTCGGCGACCACGAGGTCATGCTGATATAGACCACCGCCAGCAACGGGAAAATCATGATCAGCAAAAGCACCAGTTGCGCGGGCAGCGTCAGCGTCGTTGCGAACGTGCGCGTATTGTTCATGTCAATCCACCGGAGCCGCCGGTTGGCGGAGCCCGGGGTGGCCTTTGTTGTTATTGGAGTTGAGGCTGCCATTCGCTTCCCTCAAACTAGCCACAGAGGTCGCAGAGGACACAGAGGCATCTCTGTTGCCCCTGCGACCTCTGTGGCAGAATCAGCTGTTAGCCGGTGGAGTTAGCTCTTGATCTTCGGCTCGTCGACAACCGTCGAGAACGCAGCCATCTGCGCGGCGATCGCCGCCACCTGCTTCTCGCGGCCGATGCGGTCCGTGATCTTCTCCCACTCGGCTTCGCAGTCGGCCATCGCCTGTTCCGCGGTCTTCTTGCCCGCGATCACAGCCTGCACGTTCGTGTCCAGCGCGGTCTCGTACTCGCTCGCGCCGTTCAGGTTGAGCGGAGGAACCGAGTGCTCGATGGACGCAATCATCGTCGGCACGTGGTAGTCATGATAGGAGGCGACGACGACCGGGTCCTTGAAATCCGAGTTCTGGAACGGGTCGTAGTAGCCCGCCGGGTTGCCGACCATGAACGTGAACATGCTGGGCGAGTTGGCCCACTGCATCCACAGGTACGACGCTTCGGGATACTTGGTCTGCGTGGACACGGCCAGCGTGATGTTCGGCCACCACAACGTCCGGCGGATCAGCTTGCCGTCCACGATCCGACCCGGCGCCAGCCCAGTGCGAATCTTGCCGACTACCTTCGAGTCCGCGTTGCCCGCGTTGTCGAGGAACTTCGGCATATTCGGGAACGCGCAGGTGACCGCGGCCCCGCCTGCCGTGAAGTTCGCGTACTGCTCAGGCCAGCCCCAGCTCACCGCGTCCTTGCTCTTGAACGCCATCGTGTCCGAGTATTCCTGCGTGGCGCGAATGCCCGCCGGCGAGTTGATGAGCGGCTTGCCCGTCTTGGGATCGAAGTAGCCCTGGAACGGATTCGCGGCGCTGGCGTAGCGTTGAATCCAGTTCGTCAGGCCCCAGATCGAGTTGCGGATATCGGTGCAGCCGAGCAGGTTCTGGTCGGGCCGCATGAAGAACTCAGAGATCTGGTCCAGTTGCTCGAACGTCTCCGGCCACTGAAGGTCCCATCCGTACTTCGCCTTGAAGTTCTTCTGCTCGGTCGCATCCTCAAACAAATCGCGGCGGAAGTTCCACGACTGGTAGTCGCCATCGAACGAGACGCAGACGTACTTGCCGTTGTACTTCGCGTAGCTCTCGACCGTCGTCTGCCCGCCCGCGTAAGCCTTGTCCCACTCGGGCCGGTGCTGCGCCACAAAGTCATCGAGGACGAAAAACGCGCCGGACTCGGCCAGTGTGCCGCGGTTGTTGCCCCAGAACGAGTAAACGTCCCATTGGCCCGCCTTCGTCGTCGTGTCCTGGATGATCTTCGTGAACTGGTCGTTCTCGCTCACGCCCACGATGTCCAGCTTGATGCCGGTTTCTTCCTCGAAGATCTGCGCCGGAGTCGGCGCGCCCTCGGGAAACGCCACAGACCAGTGGCCCACTGCGCCTTCGGGATGCATGACGATGAGCTTCTCCGGCTTCTTGTCCGCCGGAAGCTGCTTCAGTGCCTCAATCGCGCGGCCTGCCGGGCTGTCGGGCCCGTACTGGTAGCGCTCCGCGCCCTCGAAGCCAGTCGGACCGCCGATCATCCCTGCGGCCAACCCAGGCTTCGTCGAAACCACCGCGGGCACGGCGGTTGCTGCAGCCGGCGCGGCCGTCGCCGGCGCAGCGGTCGGGGCCGCGGGGGCCGGCGCCTGTTGCGCGCACCCTGCTGCGACTACGCCAACGCCGGCAATGCCGGCCGCGCGCAAGAAATCGCGCCGCGTAATCTTCTTTGCAGATTTCTGCGTCTCCATTTGGGGGGCTCTCCTTTCGAGCTGTGGCTGTGATGGCGGTGTGCAAGATGAATTCCGCAAACACATGCTGTGATTGTGGGGCGTCCGGTACGACGCCTGGGTCGGGGATCAACGTTATGCGTCGAGCAGTGTAGCCGGTGAGCGAGGCTCCGGCCGGTCAGGGCAGTTGCGCGATGCCGCTATCCTCCTTGATGCGTCAAAGTCGTTCGAGCGTTTGCGTCGCGGGCTGCGCGGTCCGGCTGGACGGCCAGGACAACGCGGGGAAAGAGATGATTCTATCCTGCTAGGCTACGGTAAATCCGGCGCGCAGGCAACGGGATTTCGGCCCTCATGCGGCCATCCATCGGCCACACCTGCGGTCATGTGCTATAATTTTCCGGCCGAAGACCCGGTGAGGCCTTCGAGACCGCCGAAGTTAGGTTCGCCGTCACGGTGACGAATCAACAAACCCAGTTTGACGCAGCTGAGTTCGAGCGACAGGTGCGTGACGCGCTCGCAAGCCTTCACGATCAGGCCGCCCTTGCGACTCATCCCCTCGCGTCCCTCGTGACGACCGGTCCGCCCAAGGGCGGCCAGGCGCTCACGCGCGCCGATCTCCTGCGCCAGGCCCTGCTCAACGCCATTGATCGCCTGCGCCCGCCCGCAGAGACGGATCGCCGCCCCGGCTCGCCCGAGTGGCGGCCCTACCAGCTTCTCTCCGCGCGCTACGTAGAAGGTCTCTCCCTCCAGCAGTTGCAGGCGCAGCTCTCGCTCAGCGAGCGACAGCTTCGCCGTGAGCACAGCCGCGCGGTCGAAGCGGTCGCTCGCCACCTCCAGGACACCCTCCTGCCCGGCGCTGCGCCCGCCGAAGAAACCGTCCCGGCCAGTTTCCCCATCAGCGCCGCGCCGCTCGACCTGCTCGACCTGCTCACCGGTGTAATTGACACCGTGCGCCGCCGAGCCGAGAGCGAAGGCGCGCGCCTCGACCTTACCCTGCCGCCTGCCAGGCTGCGCGCGCTCTCCGACCGGGTCGTCCTCCGCCAGGTGCTGCTGAGCCTTCTCAACTACGCGCTCGACATCCGCAGCGAAGGCACGGTGAAGATCGGCCTCGAGTCCACCGGCGACCGCGTCCTCGTCCGCACCGACTTCCAGCTCGACGACTCCGCCGCGCTGGACGACCACCGCGCGCTGGACCTCGCCTGCTTCTGGTGCGAGCAAATCGACGCCGTGCTGCTCGAAGGGCTGGAGCGACCCGAGCCCGGCCAGGGACGCCTCACGCTGAGCCTGCCCCGCGCCGACCAACCGGTGATCCTCGTCGTAGATGATCAGGAGAGCGCCTTGCGCCTTTACCAGCGCTACCTCGCGCACACCGGGCTCAAGGTTACCGGCGTGCGCGACGGCGCGGAGGTGCTCGACCTGGCAAAGCGCCTGCTGCCCCAGGCGATCATGCTGGATGTGATGATGCCTAACGTGGATGGCTGGGAGGTGCTCCAGGGCCTCAAGGCAGACCCCGCCTGCCGGAGCATTCCCGTCATCGTCTGCTCCGTCTGGGAGGAGCCTGAACTCGCATCGTCCCTCGGCGCAACCGGGTTTTTGGCGAAGCCCATCACGCAGGCGGACCTTCTCGCCGCGCTGGCGCAGTTGCGGTTGCTGCCATCGTCGGCTTAAGCGCGGTCAGCAGCGCATTCAGCGCCGCGCCCATTTCATCCGCCGTGAGCGGCCGGCTCATGCTCGCCCGAATCGCATCGCGCGTCTGCCCCACCACCTCTTCAGTCAGATTCGCGGCCGTCACTAAAAACACGGGCGTCGCGCGCCACCGCTCGTGCCGCTGCATCTCGGCCAGCGCATCCAGCCCGCTCATGTCGCCCAGCTTCAGATCCAGGAGCACCAGGTCCGGCGCGTGGCCGTCGCCGTTTGTCTGCGCGACCCGCTCCACCAGCGCGCCCCCGCTCGTCAGGCCCTCCACTTCGATCGGCCAGTCCCCCTTGCTTCGGGTTGACTCGAGCGCCAGTCGCACATACCGCGTCATCGCCGGATCGTCGTCCACGACCAACAGTGAGCGTACGGCCTGCGGCAGCGCGGCGATCGCGTGCGCCAGCGACTCGCGGCGCAGCGGCTTGAGCAGGTACGCTCTGGCCCCTTCCGGCAGCGCTTGCGGCTCAACCACCGCGCCCGGCAGCGAAAGCTCGATCACGGGCAAGTCATAGGGAAGCGATTCGATCAGCCGGCGCGCGCTCGCCGTCTGCGCCAATGTCCGGTCCACGATCAGCGCATGGGGTAACAGGTTGGCGACGTACTCGGCCGCGACCGCCGCTTCCTGCGCGGCGATCACCCGGTACGCTCCCGTATAAGCCTCGATCAGGTGGCTCGCATTTGGGTCGGGCGAGAGCACCAGCAGCGCCTTCGCCGGCTTCGGCTGGTCGAGATACGCGCTCCAGCGCTCCTCGCCCACCGGTTCGGCCGGCTCGGCAACGGTCCCGGGCAGCGGCAGCGAGAAATAGAACGAACTCCCCAACCCGACCTCGCTTTCGAGCCACATCCGCCCGCCGTGCATCTCCACGAAACGCCTGCTGATCGGCACGCCGAGACCCGAGCCCCCGCGCCTCCGCCACACCGTTGCGTTCGCCTGCCCGAAGTCATCGAAAACACGCCCGATCTCGTCCGACGGAATGCCAACGCCCGTGTCCAGCACGCAGAAGACGACTTCCGTTGCGCGACGCTTGACGCTCAGGGTGATGCCGCCCTCCTCGGTAAAACGCAGGCTGTTGCCAATCAGGTTAATCAGCACCTGGCGGATGCGCGTCCGGTCCACGAACAGGTCCGGCAGATCCGGCGCGGCCTCCACCCGGAAGAACAGATGCCGCGCCGCGATGGCTGCCCGCATAATTGACTCCGTTTCCCTGACGATCTGCGCGGGCGCCACCCACTCCTTCGCCAGGATCAGCCGCCGCGCTTCCGCCTGCCCCAGTTCGAGGATATCGTTGACCAGGCGCATCAGGTGATTCGAATTCGCGTAAATCTCCTTGATATCCTCGTACAGGCCTGCCGGCCACTTGTGGCGCTCGGCATACGTCGACGGCGAGTTGACCATCAACTCCGAAAAACCGATGATGAAGTTGAGGGGCGTCCGCAGCTCATGGCTCACCGTCAGCGCGAACTGATTGCGCGCCTGCCGCACAGCCTCGGCCTCGGCGCGTGCCACGGCGAGCATCTCGTTGGCGCGCTCCAATCGCTGCACCGTGAGGTCCAGCTTCTCCATGCTCTTGCGCAGCTCCGCCCGGTGCGCCTGCACCTCCCCGAGCCGGTCGACCGCGCTCCGCGTGCTGTGCAGCGCCCAGCCGAGCACCGTCAGCAGGTTGACGCTCCAAATCAGCGCCAGTCCTACCGCCACCGCCGTCATCAGCGGCGCCAGCAGCACAGGCCACGTCAGCCACAATTCGGGAAAGACCTGCGCTGCAGTGACGATCTGCCCGACGATCAGGGCGATGGAGAACAACACGGCCGGTCGCGTCTGGAGAACCGCCACCGCGACCGGCCCGACAAGCACGGGCAGGAACAGCAACGGCACCGACGGTTGCAGGCGGACCAGGCCCAGTGAGTAGGCCCCAAGCGTAAGCGCAAACAAGTACTGCGCCGAGCGCAGGTGATTATGGCTGGAGAGCGTGAACGCGGCCCACAGCAGCGCCTCGAACCCGAGGAACACGACCGCGACAACACCTGTGCGCTCGAAGAAGAGGACCAGCATGCCCGCAAACCAGCCGACCGCGGCCAGCAGCGCGATCATGCGGACGAGGAAATTGCGGCGGAACGACTCGACCTGTTCCGCGAACTCCGCGACAACTTCGCGGCTGGCGTCATCGGTGGGGACGGTCATGGGAACCTCACGCGCTGGGAAGCGTCTCCCACGTGAGCGTGGTGCGCGTCCGAAGTCAGTGTAACATTACCCATATTCGCCGTCTGCGCAAGTCAGCCCGCGCGCGAAACGCCCGGCGCTTTGGTCGGATCGCCCCTTTGTGATATACTCTGCTATTGCGGTCCGGCGCACGCAGTTGCCGGCCATGCGCACAACCCGTGTCGAGGTGCTTTGGCCCATGAAAAGGCCCCTCATTTTTGCCATACTGGCCGTGATTGCGGCCCTCGCGTTTGCCTACGTCGTGACGGTCGCGCCTGCGCTTGCCGCGCCTGTCAGCCAGGAGGCGCGCCCTGTCATCGTCCAGCCCGGCCCGGATGCCGCAGTGCGGGACGTGGTGCAGATCATCGGCACCGCGGTGCACCCGCAATTCCAGCGGTACGAGCTGTATTACGCGCCTTCTCCCGTCCCCTCCGATCAGTCGTGGACGTTCATCGGGGATGCGCATAATAACCAGCAGCCGCTCGGCCTGCTTGGCACCTGGGACAGCCGTTCCGTGCCGGATGGCGCCTACGTCCTGCGCGTTCGTGTGGTGCGTCAGGACGGCAACTACATCGACAGCGACGCTCGGCGGGTGATCGTAGCCAACTCGCGGCCGGCGGAGTCGCCCACGCCCGCGGAGTCGCCCACGCCTCCGCCCGAACTGCCGCCGACCGACGCGCCCGCGGTCGAGCAACCGACAATCGAGCAGCCGACGGTTGTCGTCGAGATTCCGACGATCGCGCCGACGCCTACGCTTGAGCCGGGCGATGCCGCGGCCCTTGCCACGCCAAGCGGCGGCACGCCCGAGCCGACCGCCACGCGCCGCGTGATCGCGTCCACCGGTTCCGACGAGGAGTCGGGCAGCGTCTCGGACATCGCAGGCCAGTTGTTCAGCGGCAACCGGTTGGTCGACACGGCCAAGAAAGCCGCCATGTACACCGCCGGCGCCTTTCTTGTCATCGGGCTGTTCTTCGCCGTGAAGGGCATCCTGGTCTGGTTGTGGTACAAAATCAAGCCGTAGTGTGGGACCCGGCAGGCTTGGCCGCTGTGAAGCAGCGCGCCTGTCCGGTGCGCATCCAGAGGATTCGCAACGCAAGGGCTGTCCTTCCGCGGGCAGCCTTTTATCGTATAGAGGCCAGTATGCCGGGGTTGAGAGCGTTACTCGGACAATATCGCGGGCGCCCAGGTGACGAGAGCCCGGCTGCCGGCGCGCCCGTCGCCATGATCGTCGGCCTCGGCAATCCCGGCCCGGAGTACGCGCGCCACAGGCACAACGTCGGCTTTCAGGTGGTCGATCTCTTCGCCGCCCGCCACCGCCTCGAGTTCGACAAGTTCCAGAAGCGCGCCCGGCTTGCTCTCGGCGGGGTGGAGCTCACGGACGGCTGGCGGGGCCGCGTGCTGCTCGCCAAGCCGATGACCTATATGAACAGCAGCGGCGAGGCCGTTGGCCCGCTGGCCGCGTTCTACAAGATACCACCCGGCCGCGTCCTCGTCGTCCACGACGACCTCGACCTGCCGCTGGCGCGGCTGCGGCTGCGCGCGAACGGCAGCCCCGGCGGGCAGAAGGGCGTTGCGTCGATCATTCGCGCGCTCGGCGCCGACGCGTTCGGCCGCCTTAAAGTCGGCATCAGCCGGCCCGGC
This sequence comes from Anaerolineae bacterium, assembly GCA_025454635.1. Taxonomy (GTDB): domain Bacteria; phylum Chloroflexota; class Anaerolineae; order CG2-30-64-16; family CG2-30-64-16; genus JALOOB01. The sequence continues at coordinate 4,116 of JALOOB010000022.1, read as the reverse complement.
GGCCAGGGCAGCGGCGCGCCGCCCGCCATGGACCCGGCCGATTACGTCCTGCAGCCGTTCTCGGCCGAACAGGAGAAGGAGATGGCGCTCGCCCGCGCCCGCGCCGTCGACGCCATCGAGACATGGCTGAGCCAGGGCATCGAAGCCGCGATGAACAGCTTCAATGCCGAACCAACGGGAAAAGCGTGAAACTCAACGGATTGCTTGAGCTGGGGCAAGGGTTGCCCGCCATCGACGAGCTGGCCGAAGCGCTGTCGCGCGGCCGGCCCCCCGAAGCCCCGCTTGACATTTACGGTGCGGCCCGGCCATACGTCGTGGCCTCGCTCGCGCGCGCCCTCAACCGCCCCCTGATCGTTGTCACCGCGCGCTCGGCCCGCGCCCGCCAATGGGTCGATGAGCTGCGCATCTGGCTGCCCGACGAGGTGCCCGTCTACAACTTCGCGGATCCCGATGCGCTGGCCTACGAACGCATCCCATGGGCGCCCGAAACGCGCCAGCGCCGTCTTGAGGCCCTCGTTGGGCTCCTGTCGTGGTCCGGCCCCACGCCTGCCACGCCCCTCGCGCCCGTCGCCGTGGCCTCGGGCCGCGGGCTGATGCAAATGACACTGCCCGTGCGCGAGATGCGGCTCGCCTTGCGCGCCTACCGGCAGGGGCAGGCGTTCGACCTCGACCGGATTCTGCTTAATTGGGTGGGTCTCGGCTACGAGAGCGCCGCCGTGGTGGAGGCGCCGGGGCAGTTCAGCCGGCGCGGCGGCATTGTGGACATCTGGCCGCCCAACCTCCGCCGGCCCGTGCGAGTCGAACTCTTCGGCGACGAGGTGGACAGCCTCCGCACGTTCGACCCCTCCACCCAGCGCACCCTCGAACGGATTCAGGAGGCCCTCGTCGGCCCCGCGAGCGAAGCGCTCCCGCGCCTGGGCGAGCGCGCGGGTGAGCGTCTCGCCACGTTGGATCTGGATACCTGCCATCCGCCGGCCCGCGTCGAGTTCGAGCGCGAAATCGAAGGGCTGCGCAACGGCTCCGGCTTCCGTAACCTCGAATGGTACATCCCCTATCTCTACGCCAACCCCGGCACGCTGGCCGACTACCTGCCCGCCGAGAACGCGTACCTCATGGTCGAGGATGCCGGCGAGTTCCTCGCGAGCCTGGCCGACCTCGAAGGCCAAGCCGAGCAGCTTGGCCGCGACCTTAAGGCCGCAGGCGACATCCCCGCGGACGTGCTGCCCCCGTACTTCACCGGCCCCGCGCTCGCGGAGCGCCTGGCCGCGCGTCCGGTTATCTACTTCGGCCACACGACCTTCAGCCACGGCGGCGCGCCCGCGGAAGGCGATCCGGCCCTCGCCCAGCATTTCCACGCCGGGCCGCGCTTTGGCGGCCAGGTGCGCGCCATCCTGACCGAGGTCGAGCAGCCGCTCCGCCGCGGCGATCACGTGGTGATGATCACGCGGCAGGCCCCGCGCCTTGCCGAGTTGCTGCGCGAGAGCGGCCACGCGCTGACCCCCGTCGACAGCATCCCCCACGCGCCCGCGCGCGGCCTGACGCTCGTGCAGGGCGTGATGGAAGAAGGTTGGCGCCTCGAATTTGGCAGGAACGGCAAAAACGGCGCCGCGAACGACGACGACCACGACCCCGGCGGCCTGTGGTTCCTGACTGACGCTGAGTTGTTCGGCTGGGGCAAGCCCAAGCCGCGGCGCCCGCAGCGCCCGCGCGCGGTCGCGCCCGAGGTCTTCTTTGCCGACGTGCAGGCCGGCGATTACGTTGTCCACCTCGAACACGGCATCGGCCTCTTCAAGGGGCTGATCAAGATGCCCGTCGACGGCGTCGACCGCGAATACCTCCAGGTGGAGTACGCGCAGGGCGACCAGCTCTACGTCCCCGTGCACCAGGCCGACCGGCTCGCGCGCTACGTTGGCGCAGGCGAGAACGCGCCTTCCCTCCACCGTCTCGGCACCGCCGATTGGGAGCAGGTCAAGGCCCGCGCGCGCCGCGCAGTCGCCGAAATCGCTGACGAGTTGCTCGAACTCTACGCCGCGCGCGAGGTCGTCGAAGGCCACGCGTTCAGCCCCGACGCCACCTGGCAGCAGGAACTCGAAGCGAGTTTCCCCTACGTCGAAACCGAAGACCAGTTGGTCGCCATCGAGTCGGTCAAGCACGACATGGAGTCGCCGCGCCCGATGGACCGCCTGATCTGCGGCGATGTCGGCTACGGCAAGACCGAGGTTGCGCTGCGCGCGGCGTTCAAGGCCGTCATGGACGGCAAGCAGGTCGCCATCCTCGTGCCGACCACGGTCCTCGCCCAGCAGCACTTCACCAACTTCAGCCGCCGCCTCGCCGCGTTCCCGGTCACCGTCGCCATGCTCTCGCGCTTCCAGACCCCGGCGCAGCAGGACCGCGTGCTCTCCGGCCTGGCCAACGGCTCGGTCGATCTCGTCATCGGCACCCATCGCCTCCTGAGCAACGACGTTGCGATCAAAGATCTCGGCCTACTGATTGTCGACGAGGAGCAGCGATTCGGCGTCAGTCACAAGGAAAAGATCAAGCAGCTTCGCACCGAGGTCGACGTCCTGACGCTGACCGCCACGCCGATCCCGCGCACGCTCCACATGAGCCTGACGGGCGTCCGTGATCTCAGCACGATCGACACACCTCCCGAAGAGCGGCTGCCGATCAAAACCTTTGTGGGCGACTTCGACGAGGCGCTCGTCCGCCAGGCCATCCTGCGCGAGATTGACCGCAATGGCCAGATCTACTTCGTCCACAACCGCGTGCAAGGCATCGAGCAGATCGCGGCGAAGATCGGGAAGATTGTGCCCGAGGCGCGCATCGCCATTGCGCACGGTCAGATGCCCGAGAAGGAACTCTCCGCGGTCATGCTCGCCTTTGCCGAGGGCGACTTCGACGTGCTCATTTGCACCACGATCATCGAGAGCGGCCTCGACATCCCGAACGCCAACACCATCATCATCAACCGCGCCGACACATTCGGCCTCGCGCAGCTTTACCAGTTGCGCGGCCGCGTCGGGCGCTCCGCGGTGCGCGCCTACGCCTATCTGCTCGTCGACAAGTACAAGGCGCTGAGCGAAGATGCGCGCCGCCGGCTCGACGCGATCCAGGAGGCCAGCGACCTCGGCGCGGGCTTCCGCATCGCCATGCGCGACCTCGAGATTCGCGGCGCCGGCGAACTGCTCGGCGCCCGGCAGCACGGCCACATCGCCGCGGTCGGCTTCGACCTCTACACGCGCCTGCTCGCGCAGGCCGTTCACGAGGCGCGCGAGCGCGCGGGCGGGCCGGCTCGCCCCCCGCGCGACGACGACGAAGCCGAGCGCGCGGCCGCGGCCGCTCCGCCCGGCGCGCGCAACGTGCTCGAAGACCCGCTCGCGCCCACCGCGCAGCTTGACCTCAACCTGCCCGCGCGCATCCCGGAAGAATACGTGCCCGAAGGCCCCCTACGGCTCCAGCTCTACCGCCGTCTCGCCGGGCTCACCACGCTCGAAGCGGTCGACGAGATCGCGCAGGAGTTTGCCGACCGCTTCGGCCCGGTTCCCGATGAGGTCAAAAATCTCCTCTACGTCGTCGGCGTCAAGGTGCGCGCGGTGAACGCGGGTGTGGAGGCCATCGGCACGGAAGAGGGGCAGGTGCTCATCAAGTGCGCATGCCTCGAGGTGATGGACCGCGCCCGGCTGCAAGACCGGCTGAAGGCGCAGGGCGTGCCCGGTCGCGTCGCGCGGCGCGCCATCTGGATGGAGATGGGTGAAGGCGCCCGCGATGCGGGCGCGCGCGGCTGGCAGCGCGACCTCGTCAAGACGCTCGACATCCTGCGCGGCCAGCAAGAGGACGAAGGGAGGCGTTCGGCATGATCTCGCCCGACCTGTCCTAATTGACCTGCGTCGCCGCCCAGATCCCCTTCGGGGCCAACGCGCTCAAGAAGGCCTTCCTGCCAGATGATGAAAAGCGCAGATTGCCTAACAGCAATGCGTCCTGAGCGGATGGGCGATCCGTAGGGTCGCACGCAGCCGAAGGATGCGCCCCGCTAGATTGCTAACCCCTCTTTTCCTTCTTCGACTTCTTGTCCACCTTGCCGGCGCGCCGCGCGATCATCTCGATCTCGATCCGCGC
>JALOOB010000235.1 GCA_025454635.1 Anaerolineae bacterium | reverse complement strand
GATGGCAGACGCCTCGTGCGGCAACGGAGTCGGCGTAGCGGGAGTCACCGTGGCGGTGGCAGTGGGCGTGGCAGTGGTGGCTGTGGCGGTGGGTGTGGCTGTGGGGGTTGGCGTGGCGAGGACGGACGGTCTGCCCGGCGCGGGCTCGGCCTGCGTGACCCAGTCCGCGGCGGTGTTTGTGTCAGACGCGTCGAGCCGGCCGAGGGACTGCCCGGCCTTGACAGACTTGCAGGCCGGATCGAAGGCGCTCTTGTCCGAACCGTAGCTCATGGCGTCGACCACGGCGCCGTCCGGCGCAATCAGCTTTACGGAATCGCCCGTATTGCTGAGGCCGTTGCCGATGCTGCCTTCGAGCGCGATCAGTACGCCGGCGAAGTCGGGATACACCGCGCGGAAGGAATCGAGGCGCGCTGCGATGACCGCAAACCCGCCAGGCCCCATCGCGATTTCCGGCAGGCGGTCGCTGCTGTTGGAGTCTGCCAGGGACCAGCCGGACAGGGTTAAGGGCTCGTCGGCCACGTTCCGCAGTTCAATCCATTCCCAATCCGCGTCGCTGCCCTCCTGGGTAGGGTCGTACATGACTTCGGAGAGGAGGACCGCAGGCCAGTCTCCACCGGCTGTGGGCGTAGCGGATGGAGTCAGCGTGGGCGTGCGGGTGGGGGTTCGGGTGTTAGTCGGCGTGCGCGAGACGGTGGCCGTGCGGGTAGGCGTGGGTGTCCTGGTGGCAGCATGCGTGACTGTGGGTGTTGGCGTGGCGGTTGGCCCGTCGGTCCTGGTTGGCGAAGGCGTCGGCGTGACCGTGGGGGAGGGCGCGGCGCCCTCTTCGCCCGGCTTTGGCTCGGCTTGCGGCAGCCAGTCGGCCGCGCGGCCGGTGTCGGCGCCCGCGGGCACGCGCGCGAGCGACTCACCTGGTTTGACCGGGGAGCATGGCGGATCGAATGCGCTTGCGTCCTCCCCGTAGCTCATTTCGTCCATTGCGGCTCCGTCGGGCGCGAGCAGCTTCAACTTGTCGCCGGAATTGCTCAACCCGTTGCCGATGGTTCCTTCGATGGAGACGAGATTGCCGGAGAACGACGTGAAATTGGCCCGGAATCCGTCGTTCGACGCGGCAATGACCAGAAACCCGCGCGCGGGTATGGTTGCATCGGGCAGCGTGTCCGTGGCGCTGTTGTCCGCGATCCTCCAGCCGCGCAGAGATATCTTCTCGTCGCTCGGGTTAAACAGTTCGATCCATTCATATTTGCCTTCGCTGCCGGTCTGCGGCGCATCGTAATACACCTCGGACAGCAAGACGGGCGGGAGCGCTGCGATGGGTGTTGGCGATGGCGTCGAAGTGGCCTCGGGGGTGACCGCGGTGGGGGTATTGGTAGGGGTGGGCGTGGCAGTCGGGGTGTCCCACGGCGTTGGAGTCGAGGAGGGCGTCTCCGTCGGGGCCGGTGGCGCAGCGGGCGCCCCCGGAGAAGGGGCGGCGGCAAGCCAGTCGGCGGAACTGTCTGAGTCGACGGCATCTGGGTAGCGGGCAAGCGCCTGCCCTTCGTCCACGTCGGGGCAGGGCGGATTGAAGCCGTTTGCGTCGTCCCCGTAGCTCATCGCGTCGACCACGACGCCGGCCGGATCGACAAGCGCGAGCGAGTCGCCGGAGTTGCTGAGGCCGTTGCCGATGGGCGAGGCGAGCGCGATCAGCGCGCCGCCGTAGCCGGGATAGGCGGCAAGAAACTCGTCGCGATTTACCGCGACGACGAGATACTGTCCGGCTTCAAGCGTGACGTCGGGCAGCGGGTCGGTGGAGGAGTTGTCGCGCAACGACCAGTCGCGGAGGTTCTGCGGGCTGCCGGACGCATTGAGCAACTCGATCCATTCGGCCGAGGGTTCAGGAGCGGCGGGGTCGTAAACCACCTCGGTGATGAGAAGGTGATTGGCCGGGGTTCCGTGAGATGTAGCGGGAACCAGCAGGATGAACACGAGCAGCAGCAGGATGAGGGAAGCGCAGAGGCGGGCGCGGGGCATAATGAAATCCACCCTTCCATGTTGACGACAGCGGCGACAATGACGATGGGTGGAAGAGTGATGCTTCCGACGGGGATTATACTCCCGGCACGGCGTGGATTGTCAAATACCGGTAAGGCAAACAAAAACCTCCGAGCGTTGCGTCGCGTCGGAGGTTTGAGAAGAGCTGTATAATCAGATTACGTCAGATAATCGCGGAGTTTGCGGCTCCGGCTCGGGTGTCGCAGCCGGCCGAGCGCCTGGGCCTCGATCTGGCGGATGCGCTCGCGGGTCACGCCGAACTTTTTGCCGACCTCTTCCAGCGTATACGAGTAACCGTCGACGAGGCCGAACCGAAGCTGCAGGATGCGGACCTCGCGCGGGGTGAGCGACTCGAAGATTTCGTCGATCACCTGGCGCAGCATGGTCTGCGACGCGGAATCGGTCGGGCTCTCCGCCTCGTCGTCCTCGATGAAGTCGCCAAGGTAGCTGTCCTCTTCTTCGCCGACGGGCATTTCGAGCGACAGCGGCCGCTGCGAAACGCGGATGATCTGCTCCACCTTGCGCGGGGGCACGCCCAGGCGCTCGGCAATCTCTTCTGTCGTCGGATCGCGGCCGAGCTCCTGCACCAACTGCCGGCTCGTGCGCGTTAAGCGGTTGATCTGCTCGTACATATGGACCGGCACGCGGATCGTGCGGCCCTGGTCGGCGATGGCGCGGGTGACCGCCTGGCGAATCCACCAGGTTGCGTAGGTGCTGAACTTGTAGCCGCGGCGATAGTCGAACTTTTTCACCGCGCGGATCAGGCCGATGTTCCCTTCCTGGATGAGGTCGAGGAACGGCACGCCGCGGCCGACGTACTTCTTTGCGACACTCACAACCAGGCGGGAGTTCGCTTTGATGAGGTGCTCCTGCGCGGCCTGCCCATCCTTAACCGCGGCGAGCAGCTTGTCGCGCTCGTCGGGGTCTTCGATGCCGAGCGTCAACCGCTGCCGCGCCTCGCGGCCTTTCTCCATCCGCTTGGCGAGGCTGACTTCTTCCTCGGCGGTCAGGAGCGGAACGCGACCGATCTCCTTCAGGTAGAGGCTGATGGAGTCGTCGATATCGATCAGATCCAGGTCGATGTCAAGCTCGGCCGGCTCGTTTTTGTCTTCCTCGGCCGCCTCTTCGCTCTCTTCTTCCTCGCGAAACGCGGCTACCTCGATGCCCTGCTCGAACAAGTTGGCGAACAGGTCCTCGAGTTGTTCCATATTAGCTTCAGCTTCAGGGAAGGCGTTGAGGACGTCATCGTAGGTCACAAAGCCCTGGTCGCGGCCCAGCGAGAACAGCTGGGCTGCGGCTTGTGACCTGGCGGGGGTTTCGTCCTGGCCTTCCCCGTCGCTTTCGGGCAACAAATCTCGTTCGTCGTCTAGTGCGCTCATCGGCACACTCCTTCACCGTTCGGCTGGGCCGGTCGTCGGCGTTCTTTGTGAATTGCGCCAGCCGCAATTGTCAGTCGGACCATGGGGCAACCGCGCTGCGCCTGCGCCGCGGGCCGCGTCAAGCGGCCACGCCGTCTGATGCGCCAGTCATGGCATTGTACCTGCAAGCGCGATTTCTTTAACGTGGGCTATGTTACCAGTCCAACGTTACATTCTGTCTAGCGAGCGGCTCCCGGTTGAACCGGATTCTTAAAGTCGTAAATCCCGTCGTCGATCGCATAGACCGCTCGGCAGTTCTCACACGTTAACGTCGATGCTTCCGTGACCAGTTCCACCGAGCGGCAGCCCGGGCAGCGGAAGGGGCTGTCTCCCTGGCGCGGGCCGGCGCCGATGCGGGTTGTCCTAAGAAAGACGCTGGGCGAGAGCTTCCAGGCTGCGCTGGGCTTCTGAATCGCGCCGTCGATGCCGGCGAGCGTCTTCGGGGGCACGAGCCGCTTGAAGAGATCCTGCCGGAAATGCGAGACGGCTCTGCCGGCCTCGATGCGAAAACCTGCGCGCTTCAGTTCCGTTGCCATCCAGTCGGGGTGGAAGTCGAAGTTGAGCGCCGCGAACTCGTACGGTTCTGGATCAAACGGGGACCAGGGCTGCCGGCGCAATGCGTAGCGAGCGACGGCCTTGATATTGCGCTTGTTGGCGTATTCCAGGATGTAAGCGCCGTTTGGCTCGAGGATCTCGGCGATACCGCGTAGCGCGGCGGGCGCGTCGTTGAGGTGATGCAAGACGCGCACCGTGACGGCGGTGTCGCAGGCGCCGGGCGCAAGCGGGATGCGGTAGATGTCGGCCGCGACATAGATGTACTTGTCTGACCTGCCGAGCCGCTCCTGCGCTTCGCGCAGGCCGGACTTGGAGTAGTCTAGCAAGACGATCTGGTCGTAGCCTTGGTACAGATCGGCGAGGCGGCCAAAGCTGGCGCCCAGTTCGACGATGCGCCGGCCTTTCGGCGGCAAGAGGTGACGTAAGGCTATGCGCTCGGCCAGGTCTTCGTAGTCGCGGCCCTGGCCTTCCCAGAAACGAGCCCGGTAGCTCGTGCCCTCATAGTCGCAAATCGCGTGATCCCGCTCCAAGTCGCCCCACCGCTCCTACGGAAGTGCCCTTGTTTCACGTGAAACACGAGCCACCTGAACGAATGCCGTTCTACCCGTCCATAATTAACAAAAATGAGCGGTGGCTAACCCACCGCCCATAAGGACTTGCGCTTCTGCGCCATAATTATAGCACGTCGTGTCAATGCCTGACGGGTTTCATTATCATAAGGACGTGTTATAGACGCGCCGTTTCATCATTATCTATCGGCGCGCCGGATAGCTGACTCCTCTATACGGGGCCTGTCGGATTCCGATGGCGGTAGACGATCCGGCCCTTGGTCAGATCGTAGGGCGACAACTCGACGCGCACCCGGTCACCGAGCAGCACGCGGATGTAGTACTTCCGCATCTTGCCCGACAGGTACGCCAGGACTTCCGGTCCGTTTTCGAGCTTCACCCGAAAAGTGGTGTTCGGCAGCGCCTCAACCACTTTGCCATCCAGGGTCAGCTTCTCCTCTTGTTTCGTCATTCCTTCTCACCTTTTTGCTGTGGGCACGGGTTGCGGAAAATAGCAGCCCGTGCCCCACGCTTGCCAGTTGCGCGGAGGTTAGCGCATGCTCTCGCGACCCTCACGGCGACGCTGCGCCTGCCGGGCCTTGCGAATCGCCTTCTGCTTCTTCAACCGCCGCAATTCGCTCGGCGGCGTAAACCAGCGCTTCTTGCGGACCGTCGGCAGGATGCGCTCCTTCATCACTTCCTTGCGAAAGCGCTTCAACAGCGATTCCTGGGACTCACCCGCTCGCAATGTCACGGTTGCCATACACTCACCTCCTTCCCTGCCAAGCGCTTCCAACACCAGTCACCTTAACAACGAAACCTCACCATACGGTGAGGCCCCTCGCTTGCCTGTCGAGATCGTCACAGCGTCTCGCCGGTCAACCGATGGTGGACCGGCCGCGTGTTGCGTCTGCTTCGTTCAGGCCATCCGCGCTCCTGCCAGGGACACGTGTGGGATTTTGGGCCGGTTGCAGTATAGCCGAACACACTGCGCATGTCAAAAATAGCACAGAAACGCGGCAAGCCCTTAACGAGGGGCGTCTGAATCGCGTTTGGGGCGCCTTAGCGCCTGCGCGAGGCGCTGCCAGGCGCTGCGCGCGCTCGACGATTTCGCGCGGCGAATAGCGCGCATCGAGAAATGCTTCGGTCAGGCTTTCGATTTCCGGGTCGGATTCCGGCCAGTTCGACGCAAGGTCGGCGGCGAACTCGGAGGGGGTCTGGTGCGCCTGGCGCGGCGCGCCTTCTTCTGCGGCCTCCTTGACTGCGGCCAGATAGTATCGCCGCACCTGTTCGCGCGGCAATCGGGGATCTCCGCCCGCTCGACCCGGAACCGGCGGCCGCGCTGCCGCCCGCTGCCGGCGGGCAAAAGGCGCGCGCAGCCGCTTCATGCCGCCTGCCAGCGACTCCTCGATCCGCGCCTGACGCGCGCGCCACCACAGCCGCCAGCGCAACAACAGCGCGCCGAGACGGCCCTCCAGCAATCCGCTCGTCCGCGCGAAGTTCACGAGGAGAAACACGGTGATTGCGCCGACGACCAACCAGAGCAGCGCCCCTCCCAGCCAGGGTGGGAGCTGGCTCGTCAACTCGGCCTGGGTGGGAAGCCTGGGCGAAGGCGAGGGCATCGGGGGGATTTCGTATGGCGTCTCAGCGGGCGCGCCAAACAGCCGCTGGAACAGCTGCGCGATGAGGGCGATCAGGAGCGAGAAGAGAAAAACTACCGCCATGACAATGCGCGCGATCATGGCGATGAGCCATTCGAGCGCCCGCGCGAGCCAGCCTGTCGCGCCGAGCGGCAGCAGCAGCGCGGCCAGCGCAATGAGCGCGACGAAGAGCGCGCTGCTGGTGTGCCAGCGGCGAATCAATGACGGCGCGATTTCGACTTCCTGGTTGTACCACCGCCCGCGCAGCACTGCAAGCCTGCCGTGGCTCATCAACAGCAGCCCGGAGAGGAAGTACGCGACCAGCGCGACGACGACCGCGCCCTGGAGGCCGGTCCCGCGCAGCCCGGCGCGCACGACGCCCGATTGAGTGAGTTCGACACTGACCCGGGTCAGCCCTGCGCAGACGATCAACACGATTCCGAGGCCAATCCAGCGCACGGCAAATCCTTGCAGGATGTCGGTTCGGGCGCGCGGATTGCCGGCCCGCCACTGGCTGCGGCTGTCGCCCCACTCGCGACTCTCCCGCGCGGCGACCTCATCCGGCTGGATCGCCAGCTCGCGGAAGTCGGCGGCAGCGAGCACGGCGACGCCCCAACTCAAGATGAGCGTCACCGCGGCGAAGGCGAACTCGCCGGTGAAGAAGTCACCGGGCGCGAGCAGCCACTTCGGAACGTCGGTCAACTGCGGGAAACCTTCCGAGAAAGCCCAGACGACCGCGCGCGCCAGTAGAATGAGCAGCAGCACCTCTCCGAGGCGGAAGATTGCGCCGCGCCGGTCGCGCCAGGAGGGCTTTCCCAGCAGGCCGGTCGTCAGCGCGCCGGCTGCGCCGGCGACAACGGCCACGGGGAGCAGGTAGCCCATCCAACTGCTGCCCAACCCGTAGCGGAGGACCAGGGGTCCGGCGGCGAGGCTGCCTGCCATGATGGCGATGAGCGCGATGCGGTAGAGGCTGACGTGCCAGGCTTCGTCGTGGTAGTCGGTGAAGACGCGGCCGCCCGCCAGCCGGCGAATCATGGCCGCACCCCGCTTCCCGCATGGATGCCCGTCGTCTGCCAGCGGCGCAAGTCCGCCTCATCCGCGACGAGATGAGCGACAACGCCGAGACGGCGGCAACGCTCGCGCACCAGCTCGAAGCGCGCGTGCGGCTCGACGGCGAGCAGAATGGGATTCAGGCCGGCCCGCCGGAGCCGATGGAGGGAAGCGCAGGTCTCGTCGTCGCCGGTTGCCGAGACCGCAATCACCGTCGCACCCCACGTGAGGCCGGTCACCGCGCGCGGCAGCCAGGAGGCGAGCGCCTCCGCTTCGGCCACTTCGACCCGCGCCAGCCATTCGAGCAGCTTCATCAGGTGGCCGCGCCCCTGGCGCGGCTCGATCGTCCAGCATGTCGCTCCGGTCAGCGTGTCGCGGCCGTTGCTCCCGAGCCCAACCTCCTGCCGCGCTTCGATCAGGTAAGTCGCCACGGATGCGGCGACGACGACCGCCCACTCAGTTGAGTTGTGGAGCAGTTGCCGGGAATAGGCTGTCGCGCGAAGGTCGAGAAGGAGCGCGGTCGGCAGGGACACGGCCGGATCATTCTTCTTGACCTGGAGGCGAGCGGTGCGCGCGCTGGTGGGCCAGTGGATTGAGCGAACGGGGTCGCCGGGCGCATACTCCCGCACGCCGCCGACGCGAGCCGGGTCGGCGTAGATGGGCTGACGGCTGGGCATGCTGCCGTAGGGCGCGCGCGAGGTCAGCGCGGGACGGGTGAGCGGGATGACACGCGGGTAGACGACCAGCCGGCGCGCCTCTTCCGAGGCGCCCTTGAGGTCGGCAATGCCGAAGAGGTCCCCGGTGGCAATCCTGCCCGGTCCTACGGGGTATACCCCGCGCCGCCGGCCGACCAACTGATATTCCATCTCGATTGCCTCGCGCGGGCCGAGCGCAAGCGCGCTGGTCAACCCCGGCGCGCCGGCGAGCTCGGGCGCGGCCGTCTCATCGTAGCGAACCCAGGGCGCGGGGAGCAGGCTCCGGTTGACGAGCCGGACGGTGACGGTGGAGTTCTCGCCGGTGAAGATGCGGTCAGTGAAGCGCCGCTCGATGCGGAGCGACTTAAGGTTTCGGGCTGCCCACCAGCGCGCGAGGCCGTAGCTGCCGGCGAGCACGTAGACGACGTAGAAGATGATGTCCATCCGGAGAAGGATGGCGATTGCCAGGAGCAGCAGCAGCGCGACAGGCAGCTGATACAACTAGCCCTCCTCGTCGCCGTCCTCCGCGCCGGACGGCTCGGCCGTTGCGCCGGTGGCTCCGCGGCCCGCGCCGCCAATGACGACAACATACTCGCCGCGCGTCTTTTCCTGCTGCACGCGCGAGAGTAACTCGGAGAGGGTCCCGCGGTCGATGGTCTCGTGCAGCTTGGTCAGCTCGCGGGCGATGGCCGCGGGCCGGTCGCCGTAGACCTCGAGCGCGTCGCGCAGAAACGCCTCGACGCGGTAAGGGCTTTCATAGAAGACGAGGGTGTGGGGCGATTGCGCGTCGACCTGCAGGAAGCGGCGTCG
>JALOOB010000234.1 GCA_025454635.1 Anaerolineae bacterium | reverse complement strand
CGCACCACGCCCCCCTTGCCCACCTGCCCCTTGCCCACCTCGAACTGCGGCTTGATCAGCGCGATGATCTCCCCGTCGGGCGTGAGCAATTGCGCCGCGCGGGGCAGGACCAGGCCGAGGCCGATGAACGAGACGTCGATCACCGCGAGCCGCACCGGCTCGGGCAGTGGCTCAAGGTAGCGGATGTTGGCGCGCTCCATGTTAACCACGCGCGGGTCCTGCCGCAGCGACCACGCCAGTTGCCCGTAGCCCACGTCGATCGCGTAGACCTTCGCCGCGCCGCGCTGGAGCAGGCAGTCGGTGAAGCCGCCGGTCGACGCGCCGACGTCCGCGCAGACCCAGCCCGCCGGATCAACGCGGAACTCGTCCAGCGCCTTCTCCAGCTTCAGCCCGCCGCGGCTGACGTAGCGCAGGCTGCCCGCGATCTCGACCTCGACATCGTCGCGCACCAGATGACCAGCTTTGTCGAGGACGCTCCCGTCCACCGTGACCTGACCGGCCATGATGATCTTCTGCGCCTGCGAGCGCGTCTCGGCAAGCCCGCGGCTCACCATTAGCTCGTCCAGACGGACCTTGCGCGGCTTTGGTTCCTTTGGAGCTTGCGCTTCGGGACACATAGAAGGTCATTGTAACCGGAATCGGCTGGACGGCGAAGACGCATGGGCCGCCACATCGAGACACACCAGCATAGACGGCGAAAATTGACGCACATCACACGCTAAGGTATCATCGCGGGTTGAGGAGACCAGCGTTCGATCATGGGTGAAGCGACCCCCACAACCTCCACGGAAGTCCGCCAGCGCTCTCAGCTTGCGCTCCTGGTCAAGACGATGCGGCCAAAGCAGTGGACGAAGAATGTCTTCGTCTGGGCCGCGCTGATCTTCGACCGCAAGCTGTTCGAGCTCGCGCCGTTTGTCCGCACGCTGGCCGCGTTCCTGCTATTCTGCCTGATCTCCAGCGCGGTCTATATCATCAACGATCTCATCGACATGCCGAAGGACCGGCTGCATCCGGAGAAGCGCAGCCGCCCGCTCGCGTCCGGCGCGCTGCACCCGAACATCGCGATCGCGGCGGCGGTGATCATCGTCGTCGGGTGTCTGCCCGTTTCGCTGCTGGTGAGCTGGCAACTGACCGCGATCCTGTACGGTTACCTGCTGCTGATGATCGCGTATACGTTCTGGCTCAAGAACATCGTCATCGTGGACGTGCTGACGATCGCGATGGGGTTTGTGCTGCGCGTGGGGGCAGGCGTGGCGGTCGTGGAGGCCGCGCGGTTTTCGCCGTGGCTGTACGTGTGCATGGTGCTCCTGGCGCTGTTCCTGGGGCTCGGCAAACGGCGGCAGGAAATCGTGCTGATGGGGGAAAATGGCGGGACCACGCGCAAGATTCTCGCGGAATACAACCTGCGCTTCATCGACGAGATGCTGGCGCTGGTCAGCGCGAGCACGGTGATGGCGTACGCGACGTACACCTTCTCCGCGCCCAACCTGCCGCCGAACCACCTGATGATGCTGACGATCCCGTTCGTGCTGTATGCGATTTTCCGTTACCTGTACCTGATCCACGTGAAGGGGGAGACCGACCCGCCGGACGTGGTGGTGCTGAAGGACCGGCCTTTGCAGGTTGCGGTGCTGCTGTTTGGGCTCGTCGTTTTTGTGATCTTCTACCTGTTCTAGCCCCACAAAAAGAGGCCAGGTTTCTCGGAGAGACCTGGCCTCTGGTTCTTACTCGTTCACCGGCTCTTTAGGCTTACGCGGTTTGCGCTTGGGCGCCTGGCCGATGGCTTCGGGCATCGAGCGCGAGGCTTCGGCCTGCGGCGTCTTGGGCTTGCGCGGCGCTTTGGGCTTCGGCTCGGGGGCCGGCGCAGCGTCGACGACAGCGACCGGCTCGGCCACAACGACCGCCTCCGGCGCGAGCGCCTGCGCCGGAGCAGCGTCAACCGCTTCGACAACGGGTTCGGCAGCCGGCTTCTTCGCGCGTGAGCGGCTGCGCGGCTTCTTCTCCGGCTCAGGCGTCACAGCCTCAGGCTGGACCATGGCATCCGCTACCACCGCATCCACCAGGGATGCGGCTTCCTGGACCGGCGCCTCTGCAACCGGCGTATCGGCCGGCGGAGGTGCGGCCTTGGGCTTGCGCGTGCGGCGCGGCTTGGGCTCGGCTTGAGCCACCGGCTCGACCGCGACCGGCTCCGGCGCAGGGACGTCGAGCGGTTCTTCGAACACCCCGGCTTCCTCCGCCATTTCCTCCGCGCCGGTCAGACCGGCGCCCTGCCCACCCTTGCCCCGACCGCGGCCACCGCGGCGTCCGCGACGCGAGCGCGACTTGGCCGGCGCGCCGGCATCGGCTTCGGCTGCGGACCGGTCGCCGTTCTCCGGCGGCGCCAGGATGTCGACCGGCTCGGCGGCGAACTCGCCTTCCTCGTCCGGCTCTTCCGAGATGACGATAACCGGAGCGAAACCGTCGCTCTCGCCTTCGGGCCGGTCCTCCTCGAGGAGGAACTGCGCCCATGGGCCGGTCATGCCGTCCGCGGTCACGCCGTAGAAGACGCGCAGTTTGCCGTCCGGCATCCGAAGCGCGAGGTCGTAGCGCAGCTTCTTTGCGCGGCGCGCCGCCTGCCACAGCCCGAGGTCACCGCGCCAGGTTACGTTGTCCGGACCATTCGGGTGGGTCATGTGCTGGTTGATCGCGTAGCTCCACAGCTTGCGCGCGGAGTGGATCGTCACGTTCTGCACGACGTTGCCGTTGCGCAGGTCGCGGATCGCGAAGTAACGGCCGCCCTTGCGCTCGTCCATCGACACTAGTTCGACGCCGATGGTTGGCAGGGAGACGGGCGCCGCTTCGGCGGCCGCGGGCTCGGGCGCAGGCGGCGCGGGGCGCTGCTCGGCCGGCCGCGGCCGGCTCGGCGCGGGCGTGCCCCGCGGGCGACGCGGCTCCGGCTTCGCCGGTTCCGCAGGGACTTCCGGCTCAGGCGCAGGGGCGGCGACTTCCGTCGCTTCGGCCACCTCGGCCAGCTTGCGCCCTTCGAGCACAAGCTGCACCAGTTCGTCGCGCACGGCTTCGGTCGTCTCGCCTTCCTCGCGGATGTAGACGCGCGTCTGGCCGAGCGCATAGGGCTTGTCGGGGCCGTTCGGGATGACCGCGCGCAGCACGGGCACGCCCTGCGTGCGGAGCACGTCGACGCTGACATCCAGCGGCGGCGTCACGTTGCGCTCGATTTCCTTTTTCAGTTGCATCGCGGCGATGTCGGGCATTTCGACGCCCTTCGCCGGGCCTTTGCCTGCCGGCGCGCCGACATACATCGTGCCGCCGCAGGTGTTGGCGAACGCCACCACGTCACACAGCACTTTGCTCAGGGCGCCGCCGTCGCGGGCCATGCTCTCATGGAACGCCTGCACGATGTTCGGGCCCTGCTCGCGCGCGGACTGCACGTGATCGAACGGCTCCTCCGCGGGCGGCCGATAGGGGCGCATCAGCGTGAAGTCATTCCCCTCCAGCACGGAGCGGAACGCCTCGAAGCTCACGTCGGTCAACAGGATCTCGGTGACGCGGTCGCCGACGCCCAGGCGGTTCTTGTCGCGCGGGTCGCGCGACAGGCGGTGCGCGTCGGAGCCTTGAAGCAGGTGCATGCGCCGCGGGTATTCGGGCTTGGAACCGTCGAAGAAGCGCAGGGTCGAGCGGCGGGCCGCGCTGTCGAGGTCGGTGACTTCGAGCGCGTGCAGATTGGAGTCCTGGGTAAAGGCGATGCGCGTCTGGCCGCCAAAGCTCATGCCCTGCAGCGCGACGCCATGCGTCGAGTTAGCGTGAGCGGCGATGACGAGCCCGCCCGCCTCCCGGATCATCCGGTAAGCGGTCAGCACGTCCGTCGTCGGTCCGACCTCCGTGATGCCCTCCGCGAGCCGATCCATCGGCACGTTGAGGCGCAACAGGAGCAATTCCAGTTTGCGGAGCGACGTTTCGGGCGGGAAAACCCCGAGGATGTGAAAGCCGAACGTGGCGGTAAACTCAAAACCCGGCAGCACGAGGATCTTGTCGCCCAGACGGCGATACTCATCAAGATCCCGGCGCTCCTGCGGTCGCAAGCGGTCATTGGCCTCTAACCATGCAAGCCGTTCAATTTCGGCTCGCAACCTGGCAACCCCTTCCACCGTGTTGTGGTCGGTGATCGCCACAATGTCGAGACCCCTGGATTCCGCCTTCTGCAACCACTGCAGGTAGGTCGTGCCTGGTTCCAACCAGTCCGCCGACGCGGGGGTGTGCAAATGGATGTCCACCCGCCGCCAATCACCCTCAGGCGCCCGGAAGCTCCTTCTTATTCGCTTTTTTTCGGGCACAGAAAGTATGAACTCTCCTTTCTTAAAGACGAGGCCCGGTCGACCGACCGAGCCTCTTCACAGCGTACACTCAGTGCGCAAGTGTCATTATTGTTCCGTTTGTGTTGAAAGTCAAGTAGGGAACATTAGCAACGCGCGCGTTAACTTTCGACTACCGTCACTTCCGCCACGGGCTTGGGCTCCGTCTCTGGCGCGGGCACTTCGTCGTGCGGCATCTCCGCCAGCGGCTCTTCGACCTGCTCCGCGCTCAGCGCGGCGTCAATCACTTCCTCGACGCGCTCCGCGAAGAGGAACGTCATCTGCTTGCGGACCGCTTCGGGCACATCTTCGAGGTCGCCCTCGTTGCGCTTGGGCAGGATGACCGTCGTCAGGCCGTAGCGGTGCGCCGCGAGCACCTTTTCCTTCACGCCGCCAATGGGCAGCACCTGCCCGCGCAGCGTGATCTCGCCGGTCATGCCCACGTCCTTGCGGACCGGGCGGCCGGTCAAGAGGCTGACCAGCGCAGTCGCCATTGTGACGCCGGCGCTCGGGCCGTCCTTAGGCGTCGCGCCCGCGGGGATGTGCACGTGGATGTCGCTCTTGGTGAAGAAGTCCTCCGGGATGTCGTACTTCTTCGCGGCGTTGCGCACCCACGACAGCGCGGCCTGCGCCGATTCCTTCATCACGTCGCCAAGCTGGCCGGTCAGGGTGAAACCCTTGCTGCCGGGCATCCGCGTCGCTTCGAGGAACAGCACGTCGCCGCCCACGGGCGTCCACGCGAGCCCCGTGGCGACACCGGGCGTCTCCACGCGTTCGGCCACCTCGCCGAGGAACTTCGGCCGGCCCAGATAGTCCGACACCCTGTCCGCGTTGATCTCCACCGGTCCGACCTGCGGGCCCTTCTCCGCCACGCGCGTGGCGACCTTGCGCGCGACGCGGCCGATCTGCCGTTCCAGGCTACGCACGCCCGCCTCGCGGGTGTACTCGCGCACGATGCGGCGCAGCGCGTCGTCCGTGAATGTGATCTCGTCCCCGCGCAGCCCGTTCTCCTTCACCTGCCGCGGCACCAGGTAGCCCGCCGCGATGCGCACCTTCTCCTCCTCGGTGTACGAGGAAAGCTGGATGATCTCCATGCGGTCGAGCAGCGGCTGGGGGATGGTCTCCATCCAGTTCGCCGTCGTGATGAAAAAGACCTGGCTCAGGTCGAACGGCACGTCCAGGTAATGATCGCGGAACTCCGTGTTCTGCTCCGGGTCGAGCACCTCGAGCAGCGCGCTGGAAGGGTCGCCGCGGAAGTCGTGGCCGAGCTTGTCCACCTCGTCGAGGATGAAGACCGGGTTGCGGCTCTCCGCGCGGCGGATGTTCTGCACGATGCGGCCGGGCATGGAGCCGATGTAGGTGCGCCGGAAGCCGCGAATTTCGGCCTCGTCGCGCACGCCGCCGAGCGCCATGCGGATGAACTTGCGACCCAT